>JAYTHD010000474.1:0-21343 GCA_043732975.1 Verrucomicrobiota bacterium | reverse complement strand
CTATTCCTTCCCTCAATTATTTAGAATCCCTCGCCATCAATTGGCGTTGGCATGCTCACCAGGGTTGCAGCTTGGAACTACTCGTTGATGCCCATCCTTCTCAGCCGGAAGAACTGCCCAGTATGCAGTGCAAAATCGGGGACAACGAACTCATCACTATTCAGCCGCTGTGGGTTTTCTACCAAAATCCACCGACTTAAATCGGTCGAAGACTCCAATACAATCTCGGAATCCCCCCGATGGCAAATATGCAAATGCAGGCCGTCGCTCAACGTTTCAGGGCGAATTCGCAACTCCGGAGTGATCGGTGCCAGAATGAAACGGTAATTCCGATCTAAATCAAACTCAGTCAGCCGATGATTGTCGCAGAGTGTGGACCCACCGCATTCACAGATGGTGTCCCATGGAACCTGCTGAAGTATCTTTGAGGAAAAGACCAGATGTTCTGTGGAACATCGAGCCAAGACAACCGCCTCCCGCCAAGTCGGGGCGGAATTCGTATTCCACACGCGAACCTGCAATTGAATATAAGCGCGGCTCTCGCTTTCAAAATAGGCAACCCGATCTCCCTGAAACACAGCCTGCGTAGGATGGGACCAGGCATAACCAAAGGATTTAATTGGCCTAAATTGCTCCGGATTCTCGCCGGGATCGCCATAGTAAACTTCCAAACGCCATTCCTTTCCCGCCAACTGATTTCCAGCCTCATCGTACAATCTTATATGGTTGGCGATGGAAACTCCGCAGGGATAAGGGACGGGTTGACCCATGGCGGTGGTGGACGAAAGGAGCAAGAATTGGTAAAGGGCTGAGAAAATAAACATTCTTTGTGTCATATTAGCAAATTCAAATAGCCAACGATTTTTCCGTTGTCTGCAATATCATAGGTTCTCGGGGTTGGAGTATATCTGAAAATATACCCGAGTTGCTGTGGGGCGGCCTTTCGAGAGCAAGGTTAACCGAACAGCAATTTGAACTTGGTGGAGGCGGAGAATGTGCTTTGATGCTTTCATGCGGCAACAGTGCTTGGATACCATGGAAGCCAGAAAGTTTCAATGGCTAAATTTGCGGTTTCGGGGCATCCTGGTCATCCAGGACTCGCACCCAAAGCAGTCGATTTGCTCGCAGTAGCGACTGCAGACGAAGGAGGCACAGTGGTGTGGGCTTTGGCTCACTTTTGCCAATTCCACCCCCATATTGACCTCTCCGGCGAGAGGTCCGCAATTCCTCGTGGCAGATTCAACATCTTCCCAAAACTGCGCTACTCGGGATTCGGCGTTCGTGTTCTCTCGAATGCCGCTCGACATTCGGTGGATCTCGGGTAGAACCTTTCTTCACAAAGTCCTCACGCATGAAATCTCCCGAACTGAAATTTCTCCAGCGCCGTTCGCTGCCTGGGTTCACTCTGATCGAGCTGTTGGTAGTCATCGCCATCATTGCGATTCTGGCCGGCATGCTGCTGCCGGCCCTGGCGCGGGCGAAGGTCAAGGCCAACACGGTCAAGTGCATGAGCAACGAGCGGCAGATCGGCATCGCCTTCAAAATGTACGCGATGGAAAATCAGGATTCCTATCCGCTGCACGACGGTTGGGGCGCGACCGGCGGCAAGTACTGGACCAACGCCGTCGTCAGCGGCAACGCCGCCGATTACGGCGGCAAAGTGGCGGAGACGAACCGGCCGCTGAACATCTATGCGGGTTCGGTCAATGTTTTTCAGTGCCCCGCTGACAAGGGGGATGAGCTGAATCCTCTCGCCAAGTCCTGCTGGCTGGGCTGGGGCAATAGCTACCTGGTCGAATGGGGCGGCCCAGCCTGGGGAGTGGAGACGGTGACGTCCTATCGCGGCGGGCCGCCGCCGATCAAGGAATCCCGCGTGGCGATCAGCCCGGCCAACAAGATCATTCAGGGTGACTGGCCCTGGCATCCCAACCGGGACATCAACGCCAAGCGCTCCCTTTGGCACAACAACAAGGGCAAACGCTTTGAGAATATGCTGTTCGGGGATTCCCATGTGGAGAATTTCCACTGGTCCGAACAGAACGTCATGGACAGCCTGAGCGGCAAGACTCCGGACCCGACCTACAAGTGGTGGTAGGGTAGCCGTCCGGAAGACGGTGCGAACCACGAATGAACACAAATTTGCACGAAGGACAGAGGGTATTTCCTGCGCTGAAATCGACCGGGGGGACTCACATTTTGGTGACCCGAACCCGCGCCTTCAATTGCTCTGTTTTGGCCCCGCCCTATTCGTGCTGATTCGTGTTCATTCGTGGTTGAACTGCACGGAATCGCCTTAAGTGTTGCCTCGGATTTGCCGGGCAAATTGCTGGATCCACGCACCGTCGGGCAGCGCGTAGGGACGGAACGTTTCCGTGCGCCCTTCGCGATCATTGTAATAAACGGCCCCGTACAAGGGCAGTTGGCTCGCGATGGGCAGGTCGGTGAGACTGGCGGAATCGGTGGCGCTCATTTGGAAGAGCACTCGCATTTCAAATTCACTCAGACCCTTCCGGCCGAGGAATCGGTTCACGTTGTTGTAGGTGTCAATCGACGCCAGGACATGCATGCCGTTGGACGGACCTTCCACGTAAAGGGTCCGAAACGCGGCGGAGGCTTGCACCGATGGGTCGGCGGGATCCGAGGAGAATCCAAAACTGTCGTCCGGCTTGACCTTCTTGCAGAACTGAAGACCGACGAAGATCACGAAGACTTCGGGTCGATCAGTCGCTCCGTTTTCCATCCGCTCGCTCAGTTCGCCGGACAAGGTGGCCAGGGTGGTGGGGAGCTGGCCGGGCATCACCCGTTCCACCGCGTGGGGAATCGCTTGTAGCAACTGCTGGAAAACTTCGCCGCGCGGGCTGCCGGGAGCGGTGGTGTCCACGACCACGAATCGCGCCGCGGAAACAGGGAACTGGGCCGTGAGCGACACCAGCGCGGCGGACAGCAGCGCCAGGGCGGCGTCTTCGCGCTGGCCCACGATAATGAGATTGCTGCCGCTATTCCGCGTGAAAACAGCGGCGGTCGGACCCTTGATGGAATTCGGCGCGCCCAGCCAGGCGGACGGGGATTCCGGAACCTTGTCAGGACGGGGTGAACCGAGCCACCGGTGAAGTTCCGCATTGGTCTCCAGGTTCGACGGTGCGCTGCCTTCAAAGACCACGGGCAGGGCGGCGGTCTTCCCGGATTGCACGCTGCGCCGATGAATCTCGGCCAGCGCTTGATCGCGGACATCGTCGGGCAGCCACACGGCTTGAAAGGGACTGTTCGCTTCCCGGGCTCCGGCCGCGTCATTGTAGATGCCTTCTCCGGGACGGGAGAGCAGCTTGGGTGCGGGATTTTCATCGCCCATGATCAGGTACGCATCCGCCTCGTCGCAATGGAAGGCAATGCGCACGGCCATTTGGCCGAGGGTGGCCCGGGCGAGGGCATAGGTGCCGCCGAGGGTTTGCGAGGCAAGGATGACGTGGATTCCGAACGCGCGTCCCTGTCGGACAATGCGGTCCAGCAGCACCGCCGCGCCCTGGGAGATGCGATCCTCCTGAACAAAGTATTCCTGGAATTCATCCACCAACAGCAGGCAACGCGGCATGGTCTCGGTGCCGCCGGCGTGGCGGTAACCCGGGACGTCCTGAACTCCCGATTGACGGAAAAGTTCGCCGCGCCGCCGCAATTCCTGGTCGAGGCGCTCGAGCACGCTCAACCCGAATTCCCGGTCGCTCTCGATGGCGATGACGCGGGCGTGGGGGAGTTGGGCCGTGGCGTAGGCTTTGAACTCAACGCCCTTTTTGAAATCCACCAGGTAAAACTCAATTTCCTGAGGACTGCAACGCAGCGCAAGGTTGGTGATGATGACGTGGAGCAGGTTGGATTTTCCGGAGCCGGTCTTGCCTGAAATCAATGCATGCTGCCGCGTGCCGCGACCGAGCGACAAGTATTGCAGTTTCGACGCCCCGGTGCGTCCGATCGGCACCCGGATCTCATCCATTGTGCTTTCGCTCCACACCGCCGGACCGGAGGGTGCCACGATAGAGAAGGGGACTTCCACCTTGTTGGCGTCCCGGCTGCCGCGGCCGATGCGGTGGAGGAGATCGGTCGCGAGTTCAGCCGGCGGCGGCGGATCCAGGCGGAGCCGGACGCCCGGGCCGAGCGGCGGTGCGAGGTCAAAATCCGCACCACTGCGGACGATGCGCACACCGGCCTGGCGCAGTTCGTCGGGTACGAATCCGGACGGGACGGGATGCCGGTGATCCCAGTGCAAGAGCGTGAGGATGCCGCAACGGCCGCCGTTGACGATCAGGTTGACCAGCCGGCGGGTGGCGGACTCACTGAAGTTCACTGGAAAACCCGTGACCAGGAGCAGATGATGCGGCTCCGCTGTGCTGCCCGCGTGTTCGTTGTATTCGACGAGATTGGTGAATTCGTTCCGCAGATACATCTGGATGACCTTCTCCAGATGTTCGGTGAGTTCGGCGAGCCGCTCTTCGATCTGATTGGCCTCGGTCCAGATCCGCTGGCTCGTCCCGCCCTGGGCTTCGGCATAGTCCGCGAGGTGCATCAGGCTGGCGAAATTCTGTCCGAGTCCCACCGGATCCAGAACGGTCAGTTTGAGCCGGCCGGGCGGCATCTGGCAAAGGAGGCGAAAGGCGATGTTGTTGAGTGCCGCGCCCGCCTCGTCCGAACCCGCCTGAGTGGTCTCAATGATGACGGCCCCTTGTTCCGGATACGCCAACCACAGCGGCAGGGAAAAAGTGTCCGGCCCGGGCAGGCGCAGTTGGCGGGGAAAGACAACGGGGCCGGTCAACGCCGGGATATCCAGTGTGATGGTGCCAATCCTGGGCGGGTCGGCATAACGCAGCGGCGGCGTCCAATCCCGCCAGCGGTCGGAGTTCCAATTCGGTGCCAGTTCATTTCCCTGCGCCGCGGTGGCCGTGAAAAAGGCGACGTAGGGCTCGCTCGCCAGTCGCCACTCGGCGGCCAGGGCGCCAGACTTCCGGGTGTAATCCTGCTCGATCAAACCGGCGTCCTCCCGCGTCGTCGACCGGGCGCGCTCGGTCGCGTCCGCGATCTGTTGTTCCGCGGCGGCTTGGGTGTCCTGATTTTTTCGCGTGGCCCGCGTGATGGCGATTTCGTGGCGCTGTTCGTGACGAGCCTTAGCCCGGTTGAATTTCAGCGTCAGCAACTGCGTTGCCGTCGCCCGGGCCCGCGTGGTGGTTTCGCGGCGTTGCGCCCAGTCTTCACTGATCTGACGCGTGGTGGTTTGGAATTCGGTCTGGATCCGTTCCGTCTCTGACTGTTGGCGGGCCTGCGCCTTGGTGGTCGATGCCGCCAGCCAGTAACGCGCGTTGGACAGGGAACGAATGCCGCGCTCCGCCAGTGGACGAACCTGATGCTGGGCGAGCCATTTGACGGCCAGGAAGAACAACAATATTCCGGCTGCACTGGTACTGGCGAGTTTCAGATCCATCCCGGGACGGCCGAATTGGGGCAGGCCGAAAACGGCAATTCCCCACGCCGTAGCCAGGAGGACGCAGAAAAGCCAGAGTGGCATCAGGCGAAACACCGTTGGCAGGAAGCGGCGCTCCATCTGCTTCGCGGCGGTGGCAATCGTGTCCCCTGCGGCCTGAACCGATTGCATCAATTGGTTTTCGTCTGGTCCGGTGTCGGGTGCGGGCCAGGGATATTGGTGGCCCAACCAGCGGCGGAAAAGACCGAAGGCGCCGAAGCGGGATCGCAGGAGGGCTTCCGACTTCACCCACGCGTCGTTGCCCTGATCGATCGCGGCCGTCATGGCGGTGAAGGCTTCCCGGGTGCGGAGAAGTTCCGCGTCCCGGCGTTTCTCAGCGTCGAGCGTGCCTTTTTGAAATCCAAAGACCACCCGGCCGTCCTGCTGGTCAATCTGCTGGCTGGCCCGCTTTTGAGCACCCGACAACGCCTTCTGGAGTCGGTCCCGACGGGCCTGATGACGTTGGGCCACGCGAGCGAGATTCTGCTGGCCCGCCTGCGCCTGCGCCTGGCGAAGTTGCTCGTTTTCGGCGCCCTGCCGTGCCGTTGCCTGCTCCGTCGTACGGGCCAGCACGGCCTTGCGCTGGGCATACTCCTGCTCCAGTCGCTCCATCCGGGTCGAAGTCTCCGTCATCTGCCGGCGGAAATCCGTAATCATCGACGAGATCCGGTTTGCCGAGGGTACGCTATTCACAATCGTCCTTCACCTTCTGGATGAGTTTGTCGAGGTTATCCATGGCCGAAACCGACTTCTCCAACTCCGCAATCAACGGGATCAAATACCGCTGGTTGAACTCACGGGCTTTGTCGTCGGTCCAAGTGGTGCGGGTTTGTTCCCACGCCACCGTGAGCTGTTTCGCGAGGCCCGTCAGTCTCGCCTTGCTGGCATGCACGCTCATGATTCTAAGGCCCCAGCGGCGGATTGGGTGCGGACGGCGTTTCTTCCGACGGGCGAACCGCTTCGATTGCGCCAGTGCCCGAGGTGGTGTCGGCGACCGCTGTTCCGGAACCCGGCGGCCGAGGGGATCGACTGGCGTAGGCGTCCAGCGCGGCGAGGCATTGGTTGAGGAAATTCACCGCGTGCGCCATGTCGACGGTCAGGACGGTCTGCAGTTGCTCGATCTGCTTCAATATCGGCAGGCTGCGGTTCTCGAAGTTGCGGCTCCACACTTTGATGCGCCCCAGCTTCATCCGCGCTTCCTCCACCGCTCCCTCCGCGCGGTGAACCTGCATCTGCAAGGAACTCGCGGGCCCCCGCTGCGTGGCGATGCTTTCCTGGAACAGGCGTGCACGCACCTCGTCGAGCTTTCGCTGACGCCGCCACAGTTCCGCCTCCCAATGCCGGTGTCGATCGAGATCGAGCCACGACTGCTGCCGGGCGACGTCGGTGGCGGACTCCTCCACCGCCACGCGGGCGGCGCTGAGGAAATTCAACAATTGCGCGCGGAAACGCGCGATGTCATCGATGGATTGAATCCGGGCTTGGTCGGCCACGAGGGAAAGGGGCTGGGGACTGGGGGCTAGGGGGCTAGGGGGCTGGGGAGATCAGCGTTGCTTTAGATATTCCTCGATATGCTGGGCCTTGCGTAGCAGAAAGGGCGCTTGCTGCTGGGAGATCTCGATGAACTTCTTGAGCGTCTTCGCCACCTGCTGGAATTCCTCGGCGAATTTCTCGTGCTCCTGATCCTTCCACGTATCCCCCACCGCATGGAATCGCGCCTGCAGTGAGTTCAATCGGGACAGGGTGTCGTTGTTGAAACGATTGAGTTCGTCCGCGAAGCGGCGGACCTTCTCCGGATCCATGACGGCGTGTGACATAGCGTTGAGTCCTGTTCTATGGGTTCGACCGTGCGACCGGATTCCCGTGCTGACGGAAAGATCGGTAGATCGTGCTGGAGGTGGTTCAATTTCTGGGTGATATCCGCGGGAACACGGTCGTTCTGGGGTGATCGCCGGTCGCCCTCACCGACCCGCGGCCCAGGACGCCAAACGGCGGAAGATTTCCCAATTCTCCTGTCCCCGTGCGACGACCCCGCCGATGCCGACATCCAGCAGCGCGTCCCGGGTGATCCAGCCCGCGTCGGTGGCCAGCACGACCCGTCCGCGTCCCGGTTCGGCAATCGCCAGGAGAATGCCAGGCTCATTGCGCCGTTGGGTCAGGGTGGGTTGCGCGGGATCATTGGTGACCAAGCCGCGGGGATGGGCGCGGTGCTTGTCGCTCAGCAGGATTTCATTCCCGGTGTAATAGCCCCAATGCAATCCGCCGAGGACGGGCGTTGCCGGGGAAATGGGAATCAGCTTGGCGTCGTGATAGCGGTTGGTGAATTGCAGGCCGAATCCCTGCAGGAGCCGGTTGAAGTCGGTGACCTCCAGATTGTGTCCCTCCTGGTTGCCGAGCACGATCAAGCCGCCGCCCCGGTCGACAAATCGGCTCAGGGTGCGCACGTCGTCCCGGCCGAGGTGCGGCGGTGGCGGATTGGTGCGGAAGGCGCGGTCGTTGGGATTCGCAATCAGCACGACGTTGACGTCCCGGAGGGATCGGGCCGTTGGCTTTTCGGCGCTGACCCGAACATCGAAATGCTCGCGCAAATGACCGAGAATCTCCTGATAACTGCCGTCGGCGGGATAGCGGTTTTCCCCGGGTGCCTGGTAGTGGAGGCAGTAGAGAAAGACTGGTTTTTTGGCCGGGGATGGTGCCGACGTCGGTTCGGCGGCGGACAGTGTGAGACACCGCCAACAGGCGATGAGAAGCAGCCAAGAGGTGCGGAGTGGCATGGTGTCGAGATTAGTCGTCCCGCCGGCCTGTGGGCCAGCCCGTTTTCCCCGTGGGGGTCAATCACTTCTATCACTTCTCCGACAGACAGAACAAAGAATGCTCGCCGCGCAGGTACAGTCGCCCTTCGCTGAGGGCCGGCGAGGCGAACACCTTCTCACCGAGGGAATTCTGCGCCACGAGATCGTAGGTCGGACCCGGGCGGACGACGCGGGTGATCCCTTCATCACTGACAAAATAAACCAAGCCGCCGGCGCTCACGAGGGACGCGTGGTGTTCTCCCACTCGTTGCTGCCAGGCGATCTCGCCCGTTTTGGCGTTGAAGCAGTGAGCAACTCCGGAGTCACTCACCACCAGAAACCAGTCGCCGGCGATGATCGGCGACGGCACGTAGGCGACTCCCTTGTTGGTGCGCCAGCGGATATGGGTGGCCGAGACATTGCCCTCACCGTTTGGCTCGATGGCGAGGATATGATGATCCGGAAACCCGCCGGTGATATACACCAAGCCGGTGCGCTCGCTGAATACCGGCGACGCGACGAACTGCTCGGTGGGACCATCAATGATCCAGTGGAGGTGGCCGTTCCGTGGGTCATAGCTGGTGACACATTTGGTTCCCGTCAGGATCATCTGCTCGCGACCAGCCACAGTGCGGATGAGCGGCGCGCAGTAGCTGCGGGTTTTGTTCGGACGTTCGATTCGCCAGAGTTCGTGCCCGTCCGTCCGCGCCAAGGCGACGATATAGCCGTCCCCATCGTGGTCGCAGTTCACAATGACCTTGTCGTCGTACAACAGCGGGGAACTGCTGAATCCGTGCTGGCTGGCGAAGGTGCCCGGGCGGCGGGCCCACACCTCGCGGCCGTCGAAATCGTGGGCCGTCACCTGAACCGTTCTTCCGTCGAGAAAGCTGGTATAGACCCGTTCGCCGTCAGTGGCGGGCGTGCTGGAAGCGTGGGAATTCAAGGGATGCTTCCGTTCGAGCCGCGAATTCAGAACGGTCCGCTCCCAGCGGATCCGCCCGGAATCACGCTCCAGGCAAAGCAATACCCGCTCTTCGCGATCGGGCACGCAGGCGACGGTGAACACACGGTCGCCCCAGACGATGGGCGAGGCGTGGCCGGCGCCGGGCAGTTCTGTGCGCCAGGCGACGTGTTGGTTCGTCGACCACTGGGTGGGAATGTGCGGCTCCGCGCTGGAACCGTCGAGTCGGGGACCGCGCCAGTTGGGCCAATTCTCGGCCTCCGCCACGCCGCCGCCGAGGGCCGCGATCAAACTGAAACCGGCGAGGGAAATTCGCATGTCCGGAGCATGCGAAGCCCAACCGGATCCGGCAAGCGCCCTCTCCTTCAAAACCGGGCAACTCCGGGTCAACGGTCCCCGATCCGGCAACCCGCCTGCGTCGATCCGAGTTTTGGCCCCCTTTTATAGGCTCCGGCTTTCTTGAATCAGCGCTGGGATGTTTCGAGTGCTCTTTCCGTCGCGCTGAACGCACGCCGGAGAAAATGGGCTGCGCGGCAACGCGGCCCTACCGCCATGGACTGGGGAGATCGCTGTCTATCCGCGTCATCCGTGTCATCCGCGGTTAAAATTCTTTGGAAGTGTCGCTGTAGGGCCAATCTGGCTGGGTGGTGTTTGCGTGAATAAGGTTGACCCGCCTAATTGCGGGAAGAGTTTGGGTTCCGAAAATTTTCCGCAATGGCTGCCTTGCATGTGTTGAAGGGTCCGCTGCCGTCGCCCGGCGCGATTCTGGAACTGGCTGAATCCGGACAGGATATCGGCCGGGCTCCGGATGCGGGCATTGTCCTTTCCGACCGCGGAGTGAGCCGACGGCATGCGAAGATTTACCAGCGCGACGGGAATTGGTTTTTGGAGGACCTCGGCAGCAGCAACGGCACGCACGTCAATGGCGTGCGAGTTCAACAACCAGTTCAGCTACATTCCGGCGACCAGTTGC
Source organism: Verrucomicrobiota bacterium (assembly GCA_043732975.1). GTDB lineage: Bacteria > Verrucomicrobiota > Verrucomicrobiia > Limisphaerales > UBA9464 > CANIZL01. The sequence continues at coordinate 11,114 of JAYTHD010000474.1, read as the reverse complement.
AGCTCGGACCGTTTACCCTGCGATTCACCGATGAAAGCACCAAATCTGAGCACGCGAGTATCGTCAGCCAGACCAAGGCCGGTCCTGGTAGCGAAGAGCTTTTCCAGGACGCATCGGGGCGACGTCTTCGGGCGATGCTGGAATTGACTCGCAGTCTCGGGACGGTGGCGGGACAGGAGCAGTGGTTCCCGCGCGTCGCCGGCCAGTTGTTCCAATTGTTTGCCGGTGCGGATCGCATCCTGATGCTGGAAGGTTCCCCGGCGGCGCTACAAGTGACGGGCAGCGAGATGCGCGGCGGCGGCGAGACGGTGAACCAGTCCTTCAGCCGGAGTCTTCTCCGTCGGGTTCTGACCGAGAATATCGGTCTCGTGGCGTCTCAGCCGATGGAGGTGCGGGGTATGGCGGGGCAGTCACTCATGGAACTCGGCGTCGAGTCGTTCATGTGCGCGCCGTTGCACGACGAAGCGGGCAAGCCGATCGGGGCGCTGTTGTTGGACCGTTTTCGGCCGGGCAAGCCGTTTCCGCACGACGACCTGATGCTGCTGACGACCATTGCGATCCAGGTATCGATCAGCTTGCAGAATCAGCGGTTCCAGACCCGGTTACTGGATCAGGCCCGGCTGCAACGCGACCTCGCCCTCGCACGGGAAATTCAAAAGGCGTATCTGCCCACCGTCGCGCCAACCAGCCTGGGGGAAATTCACGAGGTCGCCGCCATGCTCAATCCGGCGCAGGAAGTCGCGGGGGATTTCTACGATTATTTTCCCAACGATGACGGCACCTGCCTGTTGGTGATTGGGGATGTCACGGGCAAGGGCATCACGGCGGCCCTGTTCCTCACCTCGGTTCGAACCCTGTTGCGCCATCTGGCGTCGACCACCGGCGATCCCGGCGTGTTGATGTTCCGCCTGAACAACGCCATCGCGGCGGATAATCCCAACGGGATGTTCGTGACCCTGGTGCTGGCGCAGGTCGAGGTGGCGACCGGCCGTGTGATTTTGGCCATGGGTGGTCACCCGGCGCCGGTCTTGTTCAAGCCCGGTGTGGGTGCCGCGCCCATTCCGGGGCCGACGGGGCGATTGATCGGATACGCAGGAATGCAGCGAGCCGTTCCCACGGTGACGGTGAATCTCCAACCCGGCGAGGCCCTGCTGTTTTATACGGATGGGGTGACCGAGGCCAATTCCCAGCGTGAATCCCCGCCGTTGTTCGGTGAGAAGCGGCTTTGCGACCTGCTCGCCGCCCAACGCCCGGACCTGTCGCTGGATCGGATCCACTGCAATCTCTGCGACGAATTGGAAAATTTCTCCGGCAGCCCGGTCATGGAGGACGACGTCACGCTGATGTCGATCCGGCGTCGGGCGTAGCCGATGACGCGTAGTACTCGCTCAATGCCCGCCGGTGGAAAGGGCTCGGCGGGCGATCAACGCGGGGTGAACGCGGCCGTGTAGAGCGCGCGGAAATCGTCGGGTCCGGCCGGGCGCGGATTGAAGCTGGCGGTCCATTGCCGTGCGGCCTCCGGCGCGAGGACTCCGAGTTGATCTGCGGCGATTCCGGCCTCCGCCAGGGAACGGGGGACACCGGCGAGGTTCAGGAGTTGGTTGACGCGCTCAATCAAGGCGGACACGGCCTGGGATTCGAGTTCGTTCGGACCGGCCAGTCCGGCGGCATTGGCCAGCACCGCGTACCGGGCGCGGGCGGAAGGTTCCACCGCGTTGAAACGGATGACGTGCGGCAGCATCAGGCCGACAGCCACTCCGTGCGCGGTGCCGAAATGGGCGGTGAGCGGATTGGCCGCCGAGTGGGCGGCACCCAGCATGGAGTTCTCAATGGCCACTCCCGCGTGGGCCGCACCCAGCAACATCTGACCCCGCGCCGCGAGATCCGCAGGCGTCGACAAAACGGCGGCCAGGGCCGGCAGGCAGCGGGTGAAGGCATCCTGCGAGAAAAGGTCCGAGACGGGATTCCGTTTTTTCGTAACCGCCGATTCCAACGCATGGGCCAGCGCATCCACACCTGAGGCAGCGGTGATTCCTCGGGGCAGCGAAAGCGTCAACTCCGGGTCCAGCAGGGCGATGCGGGCTGCGGCCTTTGGATCCAGGCAGGCCATCTTCTGGTGCGTGACGGCATCGGCGATCAAGGCGGCGGATTGGCACTCGCTCCCGGTTCCCGCCGTGGTGGGAATAGCAATCAGCGGGAGCATCGGGCGGGTCGCCTTGTTGAGGCCCCAATAGTCGCGCATTTCGCCGCCGTTGGTCAGGAGAAAATTGGTGCCCTTGGCGGTGTCCATGGAACTGCCACCCCCCAGGCCCACGAAGAGTTCGACGCGGGCCGCCCGCGCCGCGGCGAGGCAGTGAGCCACATCCGTGGTCGAGGGATTCTCACGGACGTCGCTATAGACGGTGACGTCCCAGCCGGCGGCGGAAAGTACGGATTGAGCCCGCGTGGCGTGACCGGAGCGGACGAGTCCGCGATCCGTCACCAGCAGGATCCGCCGTGCGTCGGGAGCGATTTCCCGGGCGAGCACGCCGAGTTGCGCCAGGGAACCGGGACCGAAAGTCACGCGGGTGCGTGGCGAATAATCAAACGGCACAACGGGCCCTGGGTGCGCGGCGATAGACATGTGTGGCGACGGCCTTGGGCGGCGACGATCGGTTCCAACGAACTCGCCACCCAAGCGGCCGCCAATGTCCACAGCATTCCGCCGGCTGCAAACGGAAAGGGGGTAAAGCCGCATCCATTCAGTTCAATCACGAATGAACCCGAATGAACACGAATAGGGCGGGGTCAAATCAAGGCTCTTGCAGGCGCGGGTCCTGATCACCCAAAAGTGGGTCCGCGGGTCGGGTTCAGCGAAGGAAATACTCGATACCTTTCGTGGGAATTTGTGTCCATTCGTGGTTCTCACCGATTTCGATTGCGGCCTTGGCACCGAGTGGGGCAGGACTCCAGCGGCGGCAGTTCGGTGTGGGTCATTTCGGGATAGTGGCACTTTTCCCGCCGCCGATCATTTCGTGGCCGGCCTTCAGCGTTCGTGCGAGACGACGGTGGGGGCCGGTCAAGGCGAGCAGTTCCAATTCGGCCGACGAAACCCAGCGGGCTCCGGCAAACGAAACCGCGTGGGGAACTTCGACATGAAAGAGATGCTGCACGTGACGAAATCGCGTGATGGCGTGGCAAAGAATTCCGGCGGCAGCGAAGTTGCCAGCGGGGATCGCCAACCAAGTGCCCAAAGTCTCGTGCGGCTTTTCACCGGCTTTCAATTCCCTGTTGGGAAATTCCCAGTAGCCCGCATTGACAGCCCCGGCCGGGCGTTGTCGCACCAGCCAGCGGCCCCGGTGCTCCACGAGTGCGGTCGCAAATAGCCGCTGTGTGGTCGCCGCCCGTTTGAGAGATTCAGGAAAGCGCTCCGGTGTCCCCAGGCGGTGGGCGCGGCAGTCGCCTTTCCACGGGCAGACCGGACAATCCGGTGCCCGCGGCGTGCAGAGGGTCGCGCCCAATTCCATCAGGCCCTGATTCAACAGCGAGCAGTTGCCCGCGGTCGTTCCCTTCGTTGGGGACGCTGCCTCGCCGGCGGCCCCCACCAGTTGGCTGGCTTCCTGCCAAAGTTTCTTCTGGAGATCGCGCCCTTTCGGATCACCGGCCCAGGCATGCAGCCGGGTCAGGACGCGAATGACGTTGCCGTCGAGAATGGGCGCGGGAAGATTGAAGGCGATCGAGGCAATGGCGCCCGCCGTATAAGGACCGATGCCGGGCAATTCGAGCAAGGCGTCGTGGGTTCTGGGGATTTGACCGCTGTAATCGCGATTGAGGATTTGGGCGGCGCGCTGGAGATTGCGGGCACGGGAGTAGTAGCCCAGTCCTTCCCAGAGTTTCAGCACCCGATCCGTGGGTGCCGAGGCCAGGGCGGTCGCGTCCGGGAACGCGTCCATCCAGCGTCGCCAATACGGAATCACCGTGGCGACCTGGGTCTGCTGCAACATGATTTCACTGACCCAGATCGCGTAGGGATCCAGGGTGCGGCGCCAGGGCAGATCCCGGGCCGACTCCTGGAACCACGCGATCAGCGTGTGGGCAAGCCGGGCGTGGCCGGAGCGTGGGCCGGGCGGGGTTCCCGCTGCGGGCGTGGACCGAGGCTTCGGTCGGCGCACCCGGGTGGCGAATGAACGAGCGGGCAGGACGGCGGGGCGATGGGTTGCGCCCCGGGGATTTGCGCGTCCGTTTCGATACATGGAGGGCAGACTAATCGGCGTTGTCTCGCAGGCAACTTCGCGCAAGATTATCCGCTTGAATGGCCAAGTCGCACATTTCCTTCAAGGGCCAGCTGCTGCTGGATGGCGGGCAGCTCGCTGGATCGTGTTTTCATCGATCCGTGGTCCTGGTCTGTGAACACAATAAGGAGGGCGCCTTTGGTTTGATGTTGACGCAGCCGCTGGACAGTCGGGTCGAGGACGTGCTGGAAGGGGAGTTGGGGCCGGCGATCGGTGGTCAAATGTTGTATGGCGGCGGACCGGTCCAGCCGGCGGCGCTGAGTTTCCTGCGGCGGCTCGAGGCGGGTTCACTGCCGGTTCCACCCACCCAATTGGCGGTGATGTCGGACCTGGTGGTGGGGCACAAGCTGGAGGATTTGGTGGAATTGAGCCAGGGGATCACGGTGCCGGGTTCGGTGCGGGTTTTCGCGGGATACACCGGCTGGTCTCCCGGGCAACTGGAGGGCGAAATGAAGCGGGGCTCGTGGCTGCAGGAGCCGGCGCAGTTGGAATTGATTTTCACCGTCCCACCGGAGGTGCTTTGGCGCCACCTATTGAAACGGCGGACGAATTGGCGGGAACGACTCCTGGCCGACAGTCCGGAGGATCTGGCGTGCAATTGAGTTCGGAGCCCGGCAGCGCGGACCGGGCAATGCCTTCACCCAGCCCGTCGCGGGGGTTGATTTTCTTTGCCGTGCCACAGGAAGCCGGGCCGTTTCGGCGGCGGTGGGCGTCCCTCGCTGCGTCCCGATCCAAGGAAGCGGCCAATGATGACCGGGTGCGGATTGCCGTTTCCGGCATGGGCGCAGGAAACGCGGAGCGCGAATTTGCGCGGGCACTGAACCACGCGGGCGGCCCGCCGGATTGGATTGTGACGGGCGGATTCGCGGGTGGACTGAATCCGGAGTTGCGTGCCGGCGACGTGGTTTTTGAGGCCGATGCCGGGAGCTGGTTGCGGGAACCGCTGCAGCGGGCCGGAGCTCGATCGGCGACATTCCATTGTGCAGATCGGGTGGCCACGACGGCGGCTGAGAAATCCTCGCTGCGCAGACAGACCGGGGCCGATGCCGTGGAAATGGAGTCGGGAATCCTCCGGCAACTGGCGCGGAAGCGGGGAATTCCCTCGGCCACGGTCCGGGTGATTTCGGACGCGGCGGACGCGGACCTGCCGCTCGACTTCAATGCCCTGATGACACCGGATATGAAATTAAGTGGTGTCGGTCTGGCGTGGCGGTTGTTGCGGGCGCCCGGGAAGATTCCAGAATTGATCCGGTTTGGGCGACAGACTGCGCGTGCGGCCGACCGGTTGGCGGAGGTTTTGGTGGCGGCGTTGAGATAGTTGCGGTAGCGCAGCGACCTCGGGTCGCGATCCCGCTCGCCTGATTAGCCGAGAAGCAGCGGTCAAAGAATCCAATGGAAGATTCCCAAAAATCTCCGAGTCGTTGATTGCGGCGGAGTTGGTGTTGTGGTCCGCAGGACACGCTGCAAAGGACTGCGAGGTTTTGAACTGCGGCAGTCCGATGCTGCCTGGCTCCGTGGCGAGAGTTGCTAACCAGCATTTGGATCACATTCCCGGGCAACTGCCGTGGCAAATCGGTAGAGGACTACCGCACTCCACGACGCTCTGCGACTCGTCACGCGCCTTGTGAATTCCGCAAGGTTTTGGACTGCGGAATTCCTCTACCGCTTTCACCGGCGGAGGCGCGACCCGAGCGAACGCCCGAGCCCAAAGCGGACAAGCATCGCGGTTTTCTGTATGCCTTGGATTCCTTCGCGACCAATCGGAGTTGCGCCTGGTCTGCTCCGGCGCCGCAATCCGTCCAAAGGTTTTGTGGACAGCGCCCGACGGCTTGCCGTAACTCCCCGGGTTCCACAGAACGTTACGGGTTGAGCAATTTTGTATTCACATAAGCACAGTAAATATGAGCACTGGTTCAAATGAAGGCATCGCTTCCAACGCGAAGCGGCTGTTGTGGGCGGGCTTTCTCGCCATCTTTGCGGCGGGTATCGGCTTCGGGGTCCGCGGAGGCATTCTGACCAATTGGGCGGCAGACTTCGGCTTCACCGGGGCGCAGCTCGGAGCCATTGGTGGCGCGGGTTTCACCGGATTCTGTTTCGGCATCATCATCGGCGGGGTGGTGGTGGACAAGATCGGTTACGGCAAGCTTGTCTTCGCCGCCTTTTTGTTTCACGTCCTCTCAGCCTTCGTGACGTTTGCCGCCACCAAGGGGCAGGCGCAGGACATGGCGTACAATTTCCTTTACTGGGGCACCTTTATCTTCGCGCTCGCCAATGGCACGCTCGAAGCGGTCGCCAATCCGCTGGTCGCCACTCTGTTTCCCAAGAACCGCACCCATTACCTGAATATCCTGCACGCCTCCTGGCCGGCCGGACTGGTGGTTGGCGGTCTGATCGGGTGGACGCTCGGTGATGGGGGCACGAGCTGGAAGATTCAATTGGGCTTGTTCCTCATTCCGACCGTGCTCTACGGGATCGCCTTCATGGGACAGTCGTTTCCGAAATCCGAGGCGGCTGCCAAAGGACTCAAGGTCGGTGAAATGCTCAAGGAAGTCGGCATCCTTGGTTCCGCAGTTGCCTGTTATCTGCTGGTTCTCTTTTTCCAAAATGCGCTGGCGTTGCCCAATACAGCGGCTTGGGGCATCGGTGGGGTTCTTTTGGTTGCCGTCGGAGTTTTGACGAATTTTTCGCTCGGTTCGTTCCTGCTGTTTGTGTTGTTCATTACCCACGCACTGGTCGGTGCAGTTGAATTGGGCACCGATGGGTGGATCCAAAACATCACCGGTAACATCCTGTCCGTTCAAGAAGGCAAGATCTTGTTCGTCTTCACCTCGCTGCTGATGTTCGGTCTGCGGTTTTGTGCGCATTTCATCGAGAGCAAACTAAAGATCTCGCCCGTCGGTCTGTTGTTGATCTGCGCCTCGCTGGCGGTGGTGGGGTTGAATCTGGTGAGCAACATCAATACGTTTTACGGGGCCATGCTGGCTTTGGCGGTTTACGCCTTGGGCAAGACGTTCTTCTGGCCCACCATGCTGGCGATCATCGGGGATCGCTTCCCTCGCACGGGTGCCATTGCGATGTCCGTCATGGGTGGCATTGGGATGATGTCGGCCGGTTTGCTGGGTGGCCCGGGACTCGGCTATGCGAAGGACCGCTACACGGTTGAGGATCTCATGGCGAACAATGCGGCGGTTTACGAAGCGAGCAAGGCCGCCAAACCCAGTTCATTCCTGTTCCTCGAGCCGGTCACCGGCTTGGATGGCACCAAGCTGGCCGAGGCTCAGAAAGCTATGCCGAAGACGCCTGCGCAGAAGGCGCTTTCGGATTCCAGCATCGTCGGTGATCGCCGGACGCTGAAGGCGGACGCGTTCATCCCGGCCGCCATGGCGTCGATCTACCTGATCCTGCTAATCTACTTCCGCAGCATCGGCGGCTACAAACCGCTGACTGTGAGCGACCAGCGGTGACCGATAACCGACAAACCGGTTTCATCGATCGAGGCGGCCTGAATCTAGGCCGCCTCTTTTATTCCGGGGACCGTTGGGCGCGCTCGTCGTGACGGAAAACTTCACCCTGGTCCCGAGGATTGAACGGCGAAGTAGTTTTCCATACTTTCCTTCGCCCTCGCCAGACTTTCGCTGTAACGATTCCGGCAGATCTTCGTAGCAGGAGTTGGAACCGGAAAATCCACAGGGTCGGACAGTGGTTGGCTGACCCACGGTGCCAAACTGTGTGCGATGCAAAAGTCTATCTTGATCATGTCTGAGAAGTCGACGGAAAAGGCTGAAAAGCCGGAGCGAACGGAAAAAAAGGGCGCCGAAACCAAAGCGGCCGAGCCGAAAGTTACCGCCGTAGCGGCCGTAGCGGCGGTGGCGGTGCCCAGTGTTTCGCCCCTGAGCCCCGCCCGCCAACGGGAGTTGGACACCGCGATTGCGTCCATCACCAAAGCCTATGGTGAAGGGGCGATCATGCGCCTCGGAGCGCAGGTTTCCCGCCCGATCGACGTCATTCCCACGGGCGCCATGGCCATCGATCTCGCGCTCGGCGTGGGCGGCGTGCCGCGTGGACGGATCGTCGAGATTTACGGACCGGAATCCTCCGGCAAAACGACCTTGATGCTCCATCTGATTGCCAACGCCCAAAAGGCCGGTGGCATGGCGGCATTCATTGATGCGGAGCACGCTCTGGACCCGGGCTATGCCAAGAAATTGGGCGTCGACGTGGACCAACTCCTGGTTTCGCAGCCGGATTCCGGTGAAGAAGCCCTGACCATTTGTGAAACGCTGGCCCGTTCCGGGGCGTTGGATATTATCGTGGTGGATTCCGTGGCGGCGCTGGTGCCCAAGGCGGAGTTGGAAGGGGAAATGGGCATGGCGACCATGGGCATGCAGGCGCGGCTGATGAGCCAGGCGTTGCGCAAGCTCACCGCCATTCTCAGCAAGGCCAAAACGACCTGCCTATTCACCAATCAATTGCGGGAGAAGGTGGGGGTGATGTTCGGCAGTCCCGAAACCACGCCCGGCGGCAAGGCCCTCAAATTCTACGCGAGCGTCCGGATCGATATCCGCCGTAAGGATACCCTCAAGGACGCCGCTGGAAATGCCATTGGCAACCACGTCAAGGTCAAGATCGTCAAGAACAAGGTGGCGCCACCCTTCGCCGAAGCGGAGTTCGACATCATTTACAATCATGGGATCGACAAGGAGGGATCCCTGCTGGACGTCGGGCAGGATCTGGGTGTCATCGAGAAAAAGGGTGCCTGGCTGCAATTCGCGGGGGATCTCATCGGTCAGGGCAAGGAGGCGGCCCGACGGGCTTTGGTCGACAAGCCGGAGTTGATGGCCCGGATCAAGGAGGCGGTGTTAACAAAGCGGGCCGCTGATATTGTGGCCAACGCGGCTGCCGCAGGGCGTTGAGTCTTGATGGCGGATCGGATTCGTCCCAAAAAGCTAACTCCGGAGCGCGAACGGGGGTGGGGATGTGGGTTGTAATGTGTTGTGGAAAAAATTGTTGCGATCGATTGTTGAGCAAAATGCTTGCGGGAATGCTGGCCGGAGGCGAGGATGGCTGGCAGTTGGGTTTAGCGGGCAGGGCGGGTCAGAATTTGACCGTGTCGAGGGCCAAATAATTTCCTGCGTTAAATGTGTTTTTGCGGTTGACGAGAGGCCCGCTTCATCGCATAAATCAGGTATAGTTGGTTGACGGTTGGCTAAGGATATCAATATGAAGCTCAAGAATTTCGCAATCACTGCCGCCGTTTTGGCGGTTTCCACTGTGTCGACCTCAGCGGCGCTTTCGTCCGCTCAGTTGGCTACAATCAGCCGGCAGGTGAAGTCCTCCAAGGTGGCCGAAGCTCCGGCTTTGGTCACGAAATTGGTGACCTCTGCGGCCAAGGAAGATAAGTCAGAGACGGCCGTGGCAGCGTTCGTTGCCACTTTCAAGGCGCATCCGGCGACTTTGTCGACCGCTCTGACGGCCGCGATCAAGGCGGCGCCCGAAGCCACCGACAAGTTGGTTGAGGTCGCGATCGGTCTGGCTCCGGAGAGCGGCGCTACGGTGGTGCGCACCGCGGTTGAAGCGAACCCTGACCAAGCTCAGGCCATTCGGACGGCGGCGGCCAAGGCGGATTCCAAAAAGACGGCCATTTATGACCGCGAGATCGCGGCGAGTTCTGCTTCGCGCCGCGTGGCTGGAACGGCTGGCCCGGTTGGGGCCGCATTCGGCGGTGGTACGGTGACTGTGACCCCGTTGCCGGACGCTCCGCCCCCGACTCAGGTCTACGCCCAGCCGGGTGGCGATTCACGTCGTCAGCCCTGAGTTTCGGTTGATCAAGATTTCAGGCCTGTCTCCGGACAGGCCTTTTTGTTTTCCGGCATTCAACCGCTGTGGCCGTCCTCCGGCGAGGTTTTTGGGCACGCTGCCTTCGTTGGCTGCTGGCATTGGCAATCGTTCCGCTATGTCTGGCGGTGACTTGGACCTTGATCGATGTCCTGTCTGTCCTCGGTCATGCATCCCGTGTTTGGATCCCCGTTGGTATTGGCGCGACCTGCTGGCTGGTTGTCTTTTTGAGCCTGCCCAGGCCGATGTGGCTTTATGTGGTGGGGCACGAACTGACCCACGCCGTTTGGGCGATGGCTTTTGGCGGGCGGGTCAGGAAATTCAAGGCGACGGCCAAAGGGGGACATGTGGTGGTGACCAAGTCCAACCTTTTCATAACCCTGTCACCCTACTTTTTCCCGCTGTACTCGGTCCTTTGGACGCTTGTTTTTCTAATTGGTCACGCCTGTTTTGACTGGAGTCCCGCCTTGCCTTGGTTTCATTTTGGATTGGGCATCACCTATGCATTCCACGTCACGTTGACGATTTGCATCCTGCAGATCCGGCAACCGGACCTGGAGAGCGAGGGGTGGCTGTTTTCAGCCGTGATTATCTGGCTGGGGAATGCGCTGACCCTCCTTGTTGCCCTGCCGCTGCTGACCCAGGCTATCCCCTTGATGAAGGTGTTGTTGATGGTTTCGCAGCGGATGACTCGAATCATCCACTGGTTCACCTAGGTCGTCCCGGGAGCTTCATTTCTGACTGGTAACCATGGGCCAATTATCCGTTCGAAACGGCGAGGCCGGCAGTCCGGAACTGTCCGTCAGATTGACCACGGGAAAGTCCGACCAGCCGTGGCGAACGACGATGGGACGGGGCACTTCCGCGCTCTGAAGGTGAAGCGTGTGGCGGTCGGCAATGGAGGCTTCGGCCCAATGCCAGACGTGATCCGATCCGGCAACCGCGAATCCGGAAGGCGGCCGGCCGTCGAGCGTTTTAATGCCTTGCCCCACTTCGTCGAAGGTGACG
>JAYTHD010000473.1:0-4233 GCA_043732975.1 Verrucomicrobiota bacterium | reverse complement strand
CCGGACGACGCACCGGGTCGGCCACGTGGAGTCCGATGTCAGCGGGGACCGGGGCCTGCATGGAGTTGCATTGCATCCGGATTTCCCCCGGACTCCGCACGTGTTTCTTTCGTACCACACCACGAATCATCCCGCGTCCAAGTACCGCGCCCGGATTTCGCGTTGGACGGTGGCGGGCGATGGCCCGTCGGCCGTGTTGGATCCCGCGAGCGAGAAAAGCTTGTTGGAGTGGGAGGGGGATCAAGCCGGACAGCACGTCGGCGGGAGTCTATTGGCTCATCCCACGCAACGGGTGCTCTACGCCACGATCGGCGAGAACAACCAGAACGCCAACCTGCGCAAGTACTGCGACGACCCGGCCAACCAGGTGCAATCCCTGCACGACCTCCGTGGCAAGGTGGTTCGCCTCGGGTTTGACGGCTCCCAGCCGGCGGACAATCCGTACGCGGCGGCGACCGGCGTCCAGGGCCTGATCTATACCCGCGGACACCGGCAACCGTGGGCCCTCAGCCATGATGTCCCGACAGGCTGGATCCTCCTTTCGGAAAACGGGGGCGACCTCGCCGATGACTACGACGAAGTGAACCGTCTCGTCCCGGGTTCGAATTATGGCTGGCCCAAAGTGTTCGGTGATGGCTGGTCGACCCTCTCGCGCACCAACCGTGTGGATGGATTCACATCGCCCTGGTTTATGTATAGGCGGAATACCGGTGCCTCCTGTACCGGCGCAGCCATCTATCGTCCCCCGGCGACGGGCTCCGCTTACCCGGCCAGGTATCATGGGGCGTTGTTCTATGCCGACTTCGCGCGAAAGTCGATTCGCACGGCCCCGGTCGACGCCTTGACCGGTGCGCCGGGCGAGAGCGAAGCCTTTTTACTGGGATTGACTGCGGGTCCGGTGGCGCTTCGGCTCGGACCGGACGGGGCCCTGTACTTCATAACGCATGGCGGTGCGACGAAGGCCTCCACCAACGACGCCGTGGCGCGCATCGTCTGGAAGCCGTGAGTCTGCGGCGACGGGAACCAAGACGGCCCAATAAACACAAACGGCGCCCCAGTGGGGCGCCAGTCGCACTAAAGCAGGCATTCAATATCTCCGGAATAACCGGGGCGCGGCCAGATTCCGCGATCAGGGTGGAGGTGCCTCTCCAGGAGGGCAGGGTTGGGCGAAGCTCGTAAAAGTACCGTTGGACGAGTATTTCCCACCGGCGCCCGGGGCGGTCCCCAGAAACCAGGAGAAGAAAGCCTGCTCCTGCGAATAGAAAACGGTGTTGCCAGCGCCCGTGGGCATGGTGACGCCCGGCATCGAAGTGCCGGTCAGCGGATCGCCCGTTTCCAGATTGCTTTGGCAGCCACCCACCTGGCCGATGTTCCCCCAGTCGGGAACCAGATTGCCACCGCTCGGGTCATTGACCCATTCCATGATTTCATGCGAGAGGATCCCAGTGTTTTTGATACCCGGTCCGAAAAGATAATCCTGATCGTAGCCGGCAATTCCGTAAGTTCGCCGGGTTGTCGACATTCGCCGGGTTGGTCGAGGAACTCGAACCCGGCGGAAGTGTGATAATAGAACCGATGGCGGGATTCTTAGGAATACTGACGGTTACTTTGGGCGCCACCGTCGCATTGAAGGCCAGGTGGTAGGCGGGCGAATTCTGGAGCGCGGGCCAGAACTCGGCGCGCTGGAAGGCGTCGGCAAAAGTGCCGGAGCCCACATTCACCCCATTGATGACATGCGTGGTCGGGGTAAATTGGTTCGATTGCTGGGTCAGGGAGACGGCCGTGTTGCCCACGCCCAAAATGCCGTTGTCCGGCGGGGTGGGATCGAATGCGGCGGTGGGGAATTGTAACCGTCGTGGAATGATGACCACCGGAATTGTGGCTGTCGTGCCCCGCGCTTGAAGGGATCGCCGACGACGATGCTTCCCGTGTAAATCCGACTGTCCCGCGGCGGTCACCTGGTATTGCCACACCTGGAGCTTCGGGGTGCTGGCCACGAGGCCGGTCAGGAAGTCCGCGTCCGGCCCCGGACGGTGTTTCAGGGGCTGAACGGCTTGGTTGGGATTGATGATCGGCAGACGCGCGGTCGGGTGCTTGAACTGCTGGGCTTACGCAAAACCAAGGCCGGGGCCAGCCAAGGCCCCGAGATTGACGAATCTCATCAGCGTTGAGGCGGAAGTTTCCCTGCCGGGTGGTTTGAGCGTTCAGGGGTGCTTTTGTTGACGGAAACGAAAAACGAGGGCAGACAGGAGGCCCACACCGGCAACCCAGGTCGAGGTCTCGGGAATCAGGAGCAGGGAATCGAGGGCAAAGTCCGTGGGATCACTTCCGAATGGCGGGACGGTGAATCCGGTCACGGAAAAGACCAGCTTGGTGATCAGCGCCCCATTCGAGATGGCACCCAGGAAAAGCGGATCCCCGTTGGCGTTGCTGGTCGCTGCGTGAGATCCCAGGAGCGTGTTGCCGGCGCCGTAGACGTCCAGAAGCGCCGTGAATTCCGCAGGGTACGCCGACTGGATGTAGGCGCCTGCGCCCGCGCTAGCCGGCAGGGTCACCGTGATGGGGCCGGAACCATCGCCCTGGCCATCCTCCGCCCAGATCAAGGTGTCGCCATCCACAAAGCCGGAAGGCTGGGAAAGCCAGCTTCCGCCCGCCACGGCCGTGATCCCGTCGGTCCCGGCCAGCAGACCCGTCACACTCTTTCCCAGTCCCGTGGTCGCATTGAAACTCTGGTTGATGGTCGTTCCATCAGGCCCGAGTTGGGACCAATTGACGGAATCCGTGGGCGCCAAAAAACTCGATGGAAACGTCAAGGCGGCGGACGCCGTGGGCGCCGCACAGGCGAGCGCTAGTGCGAGTGAATGTCGGAAGGTGTGATGCATAAAATAATCTGAAGTGTCGGCTGCATTCTGATCCGGTAACGCAATCCTCCGGGCCAAAGCCTTTTTGCACTGGGGATCAAAACCAACCTCCTTTAGCCCGTTTCAGGTGAGATTGTAAAGGGAATCGCCGACGTTTCGGGTCATCGGGTCATCGCCGCAGGTCCATGCCGACGATGAATCCCCGCCATTTGCGTCGCCATGGATTCGCCTCCGAATCCCGATCACCACGGGGTAAGGCCCACCCCGCGTTTCGTTCTCCACCTCCCGTCGCGTTCAGCACTGACCGGGAATGCCCATCAATTAATTCGCGCCCCATCCCCCCGGAACCACGGGCTTGGGCTCATGAAACGCCATCCTCCCGCGCCCCCACACCGGCACCATAAAGGGCCAATGTCGCGGTTGACGATTCAACTTTGTGATGCAAAGTGTCAGCATGACGGCCCCGCTGGCTATCCGCTCAATGACCCCCGAGAGGGTGGGACATCCCGCCCTCGATTCCATCTCCGAACGATCAATTGCTGCCTTTGGGGTGCGGCCTTGGGGATTGAACCAATCCGCCCGGGGCGACGTGGATCCTGCCGGGCGCCGTCGCTTTCACTTTGATTTTCAAAGTGATCAACTGGTTCCGCGGAACCAGAGCCACTGATCGCCGGCTGCGAAGGGCTCCCACCGGTTGAAACCTCAAAGCCCACCCGCCCATGAACCTGGCCCGCCGGCAAAACAGACCAACGCGCCCGTGTGCCGGCGAGCACGAATCGGCGGAAGTGTTATGAACGATCCCCGAAAACCGCACACCCGCCCGCGTGTTCGTGATGATCGGGGAGTCGCTCGATCTTCGGGCGTTGGGAAATCAGAAACGACGACGTGAACTCCGATGGATACAATGACCAAAACTCATTCCCAGCGGCTCCCAGGACTCCTGCGTGGCGACTCGGAACGGCTGCAACTGTGGATCCGTGCCGCGGGCTGGCAGCATACCGTCTGGTGCGTACTGGTCATTGCCGCTGGCGCGGGAGCCTACGGAGCGTCCATTGGTGCCTGGCGGTCGCCCCTGCAGGCGTTGTTTGCGGCGATCAAGTTGCCGTTGATCCTTTTGTTGACCACGGCTGGCAATTCGATCTTGAACGCGTCACTGGCGCCGTTGCTGGGTGCCGCCATCTCGCCCCGCCAAACAGTGCTTTCCCTCCTCAGCAGTTTCGCACTGGCGTCCGCGATTCTGGGTTCCTTTGCGCCCTTGGTCCTCTTTCAAGTCTGGAGCCTGCCCGATGCGGTGACCGTCGACGACCTCAGTCGGGGATCCTTCTCCAGCGGCCCGTCCACCGTGGAAGCCTCCATTCTGCTATTGACCAAC
>JAYTHD010000472.1:0-2520 GCA_043732975.1 Verrucomicrobiota bacterium | reverse complement strand
CGGGGGAAGTACTCATCAGTCAATCGAACCAGTACCAGCAAGTCACAGGCGCACCAAGGAGACATTTTCCGGGTCAGATTTCCAGGTAGCCGCGGGTCGGCAAAAGATCGTGCCGCGCCAGGACCTCGCCGCCGGCGCGAATCACGTCGAGCGGCAGGGCCTGTCCGTTGGAAAAGCGGGGCGGGGCGGCCTCCTGACCCTGCGGTCCCCACGCCATGAAATGATCCCCCACCTTGTTGGCATTGGCGAAGGCGTTGCCTGACGACACATTTTGCACCACGGCAAAAAGGTCCCGCATGGCCGACGCCACCTGATCGGACCGCTGTTGCGCGAGTTGGGTTTCGCCCCTCCTTGCGGCCTCGATGAGTTCATGGAGTTGGCGGGAAAAACAATTCGCAGAACTCAACAGAAATCCGTCGTAGGGTCCGCCGCCCCAACCGAGCCAGCGCAGGTAGTCGCCCTCCGCGCCGCGCACCAAAAAGACGCCGGGCAGGGGCTGCGGGGAGGTGGCCACTGCGTCCGCTCCCGAGGTGTCCTTGAACATCAGGAAATTGGGGAATCGCGCGGCCAACCGGTTCAACACTTCCGTCGCCACGGTGTAACCGGTGACCTGCGGGAGTTGGTACAAGGAGAGCGGTATTTCCATTTCCAGCAGGCGAACCAATTCCGCCTCGACGAATGCGGGTGCCAGCTCCGCTCCGATCGGTCCACAGATGGTAAACGCCGCGATGCGCTGCCCGGCCAACCGCACCAGGCGGGCATTTCCCACCGTCCCCGCCGTGAATTCCTCCAACCACTCGACGATGCGTTCGCGTACCTCATCCGTACTGGGACGCAGCGCGCCGATGAGCACCTGAAATCCGTGCGCCGTCGCCGCGGCCAGACACTGGCGAACCCCCTGCCGATAACGGGCTGGATCGAGTTCCCACCCATCGCCCGTGGAACCCGCGGCCAGCAGTCCGCCCACGTACGGGGTCAAGTGGGCCAGGTGGGCCGCGATCCGCGCGCAATCCAACTGTCCGTCCGGCAGATAGTGGGTGATCGGCGGGCACCACAACTGGGGCACGCCGCCGGGAAACAATCGCTCCAAGGTCTCCTGGCGGGTGACTTCAACCGGGCTTCGCATGGAGATTTAGCGGACGATGGCGTAACCCCAGACGGTGCCACCGTCCCGGATATAGAGCCGGCCATTGGCGACGACCGGATAGGCCCAGGCCTTTTCCATGCCGCCGGCACGCTTTGGGCCGTCGGCCGGAGTGAAGCGGCCCTTTTCCCGATAGCCTTCCGGGGTCGCTTCCACGAGGGCGACCTCGCCGTTTTCGCCGTGCAGATACAAGTGCCCATCCGCCGCACAAATCGAGGCCGCACCCAGCGCCCGTTCCTCCCACTTGATCCTGCCCGTGGCAAAATCAACGCACTCCATCGCCTGCGCGGTCGTGCCGTAGAAATAATCACCGACCTTCACCGAGCCGCCGATCGTGACAGGGAATTTCGCCTCGAAAAAGAGCTGCTCCACGGCCACGCCGCCGTCCTGTTCCTTCATCTTCAGAAACGCCCCTCCGGTCCCGGCGCCGGACGTGTAGATCCGGTCGCCGCTGACCACGGGTGTGGGAATATTCGCGCCGAAGCGACTGACGGCCTTGTCATAGCGCCAGAGCCGTTTCCCGGTCCGGGCATCGACCCCGACCAAGCCTTTGCCCGCCAGGTGGACGTACTGCTTGACCGCGCCCACCTGGCTGATGATCGGCGACGCGTAAGCGGCATCGTCGCCTTCCAGCAGCGCGCTCTTCCACAGCACCTCACCCGTCATGCGGTTGAGCGCCAGCAAGGTTGCCTCGCGGCCGCCGGGAGTGACCACGACCGCATCGCCGTCCACCAAGGGGGACTCCGAATAGGCCCAAGTGCCCGGTTTACCGGCAAAATCCGTCCGCAGATTCTTCTTCCATTTCACTGCGCCGGTCCGGGTTTCCAGACACGCCAGATCGCCGTCGGAGCCGAGCGCGTACAGCAGATCCTTCACCACGGTGGGAGTGGAGCGGGCGCCGGGGTAGCTGGGTTTCTGGTCGGGATTGCCCACCTTGCCCAGGCGCGTGGTCCAGACCGTGGCACCGTCCACGGCCGAAAGCGCGCGGACAGATTCACTCTCCACGCCTTCACTCCCCAGTAGATAAATCCGGGCACCCACGACCGCCGGGGTCGCATAGCCCGAGCCCGCGGTACTGAGCTTCCAGACCAGTTTGGGACCGGCCTTGGGCCATTCCTTCAGCAGCCCGGTCTCCTGTGAAATGCCATCCCGCGTGGGTCCCCGCCACTGGGGCCAGTCGTCGGCGCGGAGATCTGCGTTGGCGAAAAACAATCCCAACGCCAGGGGCAAGGCCGCCTGGGTGAAAGACAGTGATGATCGGACCCATGGATTCATACGTGGATGAAGCAGCGTTGTATCGTCAGCGGCGCCAAATAGCCAGAAGTATTTGGCCGTGAGGTGGGTCGAGCGGTAAGGTGGGCGAGAGTGTCCGCGAG
>JAYTHD010000471.1:0-11114 GCA_043732975.1 Verrucomicrobiota bacterium | reverse complement strand
CTTGGAATCTCTCACCCAGATGATGTGGTTCACCACTGGTCGCTTCAGGTTCCCAAACCGTTTTTTCTCCGTGAATCTGCGTGAATCTGTGTGAATCTGCGGTTCCTCAACTCGGGTTTTTTGGATCAGACCACAACACTCACGGTCTGCGAACCGCAATCCAGGCGCAGCACCCGGGCGGCGGACCAGCGTTTGAAGTCGGCCTCACCACAGCCGATGACGGCGGGGAGCCCCAGTTCGGCACAGCGCACGGCCATGTGTGAATTCGTCCCGCCAAACCGGGTCACCAGGCCGCCGATCCGATGCGCAAAAACCCAGTCAAAACCAGGATCCGCCGCCCGCACACAGAGAATGGCGCCGGCGATGTCGCTGGTCGTCAGGGCGGCCTCGACGACGACGGGACCCGTGGCTTCGGATCGGGTGATGAAGTTCGGCGCATGCAGATGCGTATCAAAATGCCAGACGTCGGCGGCCTGGAGAATCAGGTCCGGCAACTTCACAGCGCGGGTCAGGCGGTGCTGCGGCAGGTTGCGCTCAATCCGTCGACGCAATTCACGCTCCAAGTGCTCCGGCTCGGCCGCCGCCGCCCGGAAATCTTCCAAGCTCAAATGTTGCAGCTCGGTGGGCGTCAACTGGAACGCCTCACCGGCCCGCTGCAACGCCAGGAAGGCGTCGCTCAACATGCGGGTGAACTGCAGCTTGGTGCTCTCCCGCGCTTCAATGGCCGCCCGAAAAAAATCAATCGCCGCCTCGGGCTTCAGCGGAATGCCGAGGCCACGGAGGAATTCGCTCAGGGCGTGGTGCGAATGCGTCGACCACTCCAGGACCGCGGCTTCGTGCGTCGGTGCCCCGGCCGGGACCGCGGCACCCACCGGCATCCCCGCGAGCACCGGCCCGAAGTACGTGGCGTAGGCTTCGTCGTAGCGGGCGGAGGTCAGGTCGTAGGTGCCCGGTCGCAAATGCCCGAAGCGCTGCAGGAATTCGTCCGGGCGATTTTCCCCGCGCTGCACCGCGGCGAGACTGCCATTCATTTCGCTCACCACCGTGCGCAACGAACGGAAGAACGCGTCGAATTCACGCCGTTCCAGGACGGCCTCCTCGACGGCCTCGCGCAGACATTGCACGGAGACAAACGCCAACCGCGCCAACCGGGCAAAGGGGACCGCGCCCTCGCGGCGACAAATATCCAACCCCGCCAGCGCCGACTGAATCAACTCCACCGGCGTTCCGACCCGACTCACCGGCGGCAGTTGCGCGACCCGCGCGAGGTCCTGTCGCACGAGATCCGGATTGAACAATCCCCGGGTGAGTTCGCGCAGCGAACGGTCAATCTCCGCGACGTCGTCCGGCGAGAATCCGTTGGCGCGCAACTTTCTCACCTTGCGCGGCCAACCCGGCGAGGTGCATGAGATCACCACCCCGAACTCCACCTTGTCATGCAGGTGGGGATGCTGGCGCAGCACGGCCAGATAAAACGCCACCAGCCGGTCTCGCAGCGGCGCCGAAAGGGTCATCGGAGTCAGGGACCGGAAGGACGCCCGGACATCCACAAACGGGCTCCCGACGAAGGAGCGCACCAGCGGGGTCCCCGTGAGATCCGTGTATCCCAGGTCCCGCCGGGCTTCCGCCCACGAGAGATCGGCAAAGAGCAGACGATACGCCGAAAACGCCAGCGCCGATGGCTTGGTGCCGATCAGTTCCGCGGGATTCCAATCCGGCATCACGCCGAAGATGTCGGCGGACGGACGGGACACCGGCGGCAACGCCCCGGCGAGCTGTCGCAAGGCGTCCGCCAGGTCCCCGGCCGACGCCGCCTGGCCGCGCGAACAGTCGATCACCGGTCGTGCCTGAAACAGGTAGAGTCGGTCATCCTCACCCACGGCCAGCTCCAGTTCCAGCGGCATCGAAAAGAGGGCTTCCACCTCCACCACCGCAGCGAGGGCCATTTCCAGCTCCGGCGAAGGACAACGCGCCGTGCAATCGTGGTGACGCACATACTGCCGCAGCGTGCGGCCATTGCCGGAGGTGATGACCTCGGTGTGCTCCGGCGTCTCGCTGTAAACGAAGGTGTAGTACGGCGCCGCGGTGTCGCGGTCCAGGGTCGACGCCACCGCCACCCAGCGCACGCCGCTCAGCATGGGTTGCACCAGCACAAGGTGGACGGGCGACTCCGTCGCATAGGATTCCAACACCCGGCGGATCGCTGCCGCCACCGCGTCGGGGTCGTGCGACGCGACGTTGGTAACACTGTCGTTCACCCCGGAGTTCGAAGACTGCGCGTTGCTCTCGTCGAGGGCGGAACTGCGCACGATGATCGGCTGGTCCGGGAATTGGGTCATCACCCGGCGCACCACACCGGCGGCATCCGCGGTCCAGTCCGCGGCCTGAAAGCTATATTGATCGAGAATCTTTGCCTGGCTCAACCGGGGCTCCAACCAGGCGAGCGCCTCGGCCTTGCTGCCCGGAAACGGAGATTCATTAGGTGATGCCATGAGAAATCTTGGACTCCACCGATCGGAAGATATCGCAAAATACTAGGGCTGCCGCGCCGCCTTTTGGAAATGAAAAGCGGACCCGGCTCCATGAGTTTCCTTTCTGGAAGGCAGCAATCAATCGGGTCTGGCGACGGGCTCAGACCCGTGGACAATCAGGCTTTGGCGGAGTAGATGCCCACCCGGCCGGCCACCGAAAACGCCAGCCAGCCGGCGACCAGCAAACCGGGACCTGAGTCCAACCCAAAAAGCTCCATGCCCATCACCGCACAGGCCACGGGCGTGCGAGCTGCCGCGCCGAAAACCGCCACCATTCCCAGCGCCGCCGAGAGGCTTACGGGAAGACCGAACGCCAGGGCCACCGCCTGTCCCAGCGTCGCCCCCACAAAAAGCAGCGGCGTCACCTCGCCTCCCTTGAAACCCGAACCCAGGGTCACGGCGGTGAAGCACAATTTCCACAGCCAGCTCCACGACGTCACGCCACCGGGTTCAAACGCCCGCCACAAACTGGGCTCGCTCGCCAACGGATGGCGCACTCCCAGCCCAAGATAAGCATCCGTTTGCAAAAGCAGGCTGGCACCCAGGATCGCCACGGCGCCCAGGATCGGACGGATCCACACCTGCGGAACCCAACGGTACCAGCCCCGTTCAATGGCGCGGCCCAGGAGAAGATAAAACCGGGCCGTCAGGCCGGCGGCCAGGCCGACCGCCACCACGGTCCGGAGTCCCAGCCCAGGCCCCGGCCAAGTCGGGTGCGGATACGCCAGGTGTTGCGCGCCCCAGGCCAGGCAGACCCGATGCCCCAGCCAACCCGCCGCCAGAACCAGCGGAAATCCGCGCCAGCCACAACGACCGTCGGGACGCATCGACGGTTCGGCCGGCCGGCGGAAATCCAGAAAACTGTCCGCCAATTGAAACTCCAGGGCAAAAAACGCCCCGGCCCACGGCGTTCCGAACACACTGCCGAATCCCGCGGCAATACCCGCCAGCAGGAGTCCGCGTCGAAAGGCCGGATCCGGCCGGGGCGTCGACCCGGCCAAGGCCGCCGCGATCCCCGCCCCCATTTGCACCGCGGTGCCCTCGCGTCCGGCGGAACCGCCCCCGAGATGGGTCAGCAGCGTCGCCAGCAACACATGGGGCGCCAACCGCGGAGGGGTCGTCGGGTGCCCCGTCCGCAGTTCCTCCAGGACCAGGAGATTCCCCCGCTCGGAACCCCGGCCCCAGCGTTGATATCCCCAGACCAGGACGACTCCCAGGAAGGGCAGCAGTCCCAGCAGCCACGGATTTCCCTGACGCCAGCCGGTGACGACATCCAGCGCCCACAGGAAAAAGGCGCTGGCGGTTCCCGTGCCGGCCGCGATCCCGAGCGCCAGCACGGCGAAGAGCCCCCGGGGCGACGGGATGGGGACGAAATTGCGGACCCAATTCAAGGTCCGCAACGTGCCTCGCGAAACGCCCGTCGCACACCGGAAATCGGACGCCCGGCGGAGAAAGAGAAAACCCCGCAGCCGTGGAGGGCTGCGGGGCCAGATGTCTTATGAATCATATCGACGGCCTGTTCACCGGCGACGTTTGTGGGAACTGATGCAGTGTGCTCCGGCCATGATGACCGGCGCGGCGGGGATCGCGATATTTCAGCAAGCTGAGTATTGCGATTTTTTCCACAGTTTTGATCAAGCAACTCCCTTGCCAATCAACCCCGAGGCCGGGGAACCGTCGTTTTCTGGCCACTCCCGCCGTCAACCCCCGTTCCACTGGTCAAAAAGCGTCAGAGAATCGCTAATCTGGTCGCTTTTGACCTTTTTCCAGGCCGGCACTGAACCAATCCAACGGCGGCGGCGCTTCGTTGAAACGTTGTCCGGGCTGACCGCGCCCGGGCGCGGGTCGGGAGGTACCCGGGTTCCCCGCCGGTCCACTCCCCCGGGGTGGAGCGGCGGCGCCACCCATGCGCGGCACGGGCAGCTGCGGCCGGGCCTTGAGGGAGAGCGAGACGCGTTTCCTTTCCAGGTCGACTTCCAAAACCGTGGCCATGACCCGCTGACCCACCTTCACCGCCTCGGCCGGGTCCTTGATGAATTTGTCCGATAGTTGACTCACGTGAGCGAGTCCATCCTGGTGCACGCCGACATCGATGAACGCGCCGAACGCCGTCACGTTGGTCACGATGCCGGGCAGTTTCAGTCCGGGCTTGAGATCCGTGAGTTGATTGACGCCGGTGGTGAAGGAAAAGACCTCGAACTGCTGGCGGGGATCCCGCCCGGGCTTGGCAAGTTCCGCCACGATGTCCTGCAGCGTGGGCAACCCGACCGACGCCGTGACGAACTTCTCCAACTGGATCCGGGCGCGCAGGGCCGGATCGCGCATCAGGTCGGCCACGCCGCTTTTCAGATCCTGGGCGATGGCCTCCACGACCTGATAACTTTCCGGGTGCACCGCACTGGCGTCCAAGGGCTGCGTGCCGTCTCGCACGCGCAGGAAGCCGCCACATTGTTCAAACGCCTTGGGCCCCAGTCGGGGCACCTGCAATAGATCCGCCCGACTGCGGAATGGCCCGTTCTGATCCCGGAATTTGACGATCCCCGCGGCCAGCACCGGGCCGATGCCGGAGACATACGAAAGCAATTGCTCGCTGGCCGTGTTCAATTCCACACCCACCCGGTTGACGCAACTGATGACCACGTCATCAAGACTCCGCTTCAGGGCGGTGCCTTCGACGTCGTGCTGATACTGGCCCACACCAATGGACTTGGGATCCAGCTTCACCAGTTCCGCCAGCGGATCCATCAGCCGCCGCCCGATGCTGACCGCGCCGCGGACGGTGAGGTCGTGATCCGGGAATTCCGCGCGGGCCACTTCGCTGGCGGAATAAATCGACGCGCCGGACTCATTCACCATGACGACGGGGATGGTTTTCTTCAAGTCCAGACCTCGAATGAACGTCTCCGTTTCCCGACCCGCCGTGCCGTTGCCGATGGCGATCGCCTCGATTTGAAACTGCTCCACCCAGCGCTTGATCGTCTCCCCGGCCTCCCGGCTGCGGGCCTCGGAATGGCTGGGGAAAACGACGTCGTGATGCTGGAGTTTTCCCTGGCGATCCAGCACCACGACCTTGCAACCGGTGCGAAACCCCGGGTCGATGGCCAGGACATTCTTGCGACCGAGCGGCGCGGCGAGGAGCAATTCCCGGAGATTTTCCGCAAAGACACGAATCGCCTCGGTATCGGCGCGCTTCTTCGATTCCATCCGCAATTCCGCCTCCAGAGCAAAACCGAGTAACCGCTTGTAGCCATCCTTCACCGCCAGTCGGACCTGTTCGGCAGCCGGGCTGATGCCGCGCACAAACAGGGGCTCGAGCATCATCAGGGCCGCTTCCTCGGGCGGATTGATGCGACAGATCAGAATGCCCTCCGCCTCGCCCCGGCGGATGGCGAGGAGACGGTGGCTGGGAATCGTGGCCACGGGCTCCGACCAATCGAAGTAGTCCTTGTACTTCGCACCCTCGACCTGTTTTTCGGTGAGCACCTTGGAACGAACCGTCGACTGCGCCCGGTACAATTCCCGCAACTGGGCGCGGGCCATGGCGTCGTCGCTCACCCGTTCCGCCAGGATATCCCGCGCCCCCGCCAGGGCCGCGGTGGCATCGGCGACGCCCCGCTCCGTGGAAACAAAGGCCGCCGCGGCCACCAGGGGATTGAAGTCCGCGGCCTGGACCAGCAATTGCTCGGCCAGCGGCCCGAGGCCGGCCTCTTGCGCAATCATCGCCCGGGTCCGTCGCTTGGGACGATAAGGCGCGTACAAATCCTCCAGCGCGGTCAGGGTGTCGGCCGCGGCAACACCCGATTTCAAGGCCTCCGTCAGCAGGTTTCGCTCTTCCAGGGATTTGAGGATCGCCCCTTTGCGTCCGTCGAGTTCCACCAGGGCGGCGAGTCGATCCCGGATGGCCGCGATCATCACCTCGTCCAGTTGCCCGGTCACCTCCTTGCGGTATCGGGCGATGAACGGCATCGTCGCCCCTTCCGCCAGCAGTCCGGCCGTGGCCGCGACCTGCCAGGCGGGGAGTTGCAGCTCGGTCGAGAGGCGGGCGAAATAGAGTTCGTTCATCAGCGCAGCGAGCCGGGGAGTTAGCGGGCGGTTGGACGAGGAAAAGACGAATTCACCACGAGTTATTCACGGAGCCAACGGCGACCGCTGGAATCACCGGCGATCCATCTTGGCACCGGCCTCCTTTCCGGCGTCCGCCGAAGGGGGTCAATGGCGCTGAATGGCGCGCTGCAGGGCCTCCCGGTGGACCAGCATGTAAACCGCGAAAATGACCAGCAGGACAATGACCACGGCGGCGATGGAGTAGGCGACGATGCGGAACCGCCGGATGGATTCCGCCAACTCGGTACGGTCCCCGTCCAATCGCCCCCCGCGGAGGAGCACCTGTTCGTTGACCAGCTTGTTGACCCGCGCCTCGTCCAGCACGCGCAGCGAATACCAGGTGGCCTGGGGATCGGCAAAGGAGGCCCGCAAGGCCGCGACTTCCCCGGCCTCCGCCAATCGAAAGACGGTCCGCCAGTAGTCCGCATCCTCCAGGGTCCAAACCCGCTGCACTCCCTGGTTGCGCAGGACGATCTGCATGCGCGTCCACAGCGCCAATCGACACGCGTCCCCGTCGGCCTCGCGGGCAATCGCCTCGCTGTGGATCAGTGCCTCGTCACCATCGATCTGGAGTCCGATCGCCGCCACCAACGAGTTGTCCGGATTCGTGATCACCTGGAATTCCGTCAAAAACTTCTCCAACTGCGTGCCCGGCAGGCGGGCCGTTTCCCAGAGGGCGAGCAACCCCGGCAGATCCTCGAGATTTGCCCGGCGTGTCGAATGTTTCTGCGCGAAGTCCACTGCGTTAAAGGGTACCGGGAGCGATCCCGTCGGCAATGCCAGATTCATCGGGACATTCGACCGCTTCGCCGACCCTTCCGCCCGCAGAAAATGTACGCCCACATCCCTTCCTTTCCGCCGGGCCGGTTCCGGCTAGGCTGGCGATCTGTGAGTTCATCTGTTGCTACCGTCGCCGCCGCGCCCCGGGGAAATCCGCCCCGACGCGTGGGGATTGTTTCCCTGGGTTGCGCCAAAAATCTCGTCGATGCTGAAATCATGCTCGGCTCGCTGCTCAAGGAGGGCGTCGAAATCGTCAATGACGCCACGCAGGCCGACGCGGTGATTGTGAACACCTGCTCTTTCATCGACGCCGCGCAGGAGGAATCAGTGGACACCATCCTGGAACATTCTGCGCTCCGGGGCAAAGTGCGGCCGGGTCAGGCGTTGATCGTTTCCGGCTGCCTGCCGCAGCGTTTCCGCGAAGAACTGCCGAAACTGATGCCCGAGGTCGATGTTTTCATGGGCATCGACCAGGTGGAACAAGTGGGACAATTGGTGGAGGATGCCATCGCCCACCGCGCCGCCCGACTGGCCGCGCCCGCGCCGTCCAAGAGTGGAAAATCCACCGCGGTTAAATCACGGCTGGCGGAGATCGATCACGCCAGCGGACACACTCACGGCGCCCATGAGCACGAGGAAACGCACCGCGGGACGGAGCGCTTTGGCAAAACCCGGCAGACCATTTCGGTGAAGGCCGCACCCGCCAGCAACGCGCCCGCCGTGGACGTCACGATCCGTCCCAAATACATTCAGGATTTTCAGACCCCGCGCTTCCGACTCACGCCGAGACATTTCGCCTACGTCAAGATCGCCGAGGGCTGCAACCACACGTGCAGCTTCTGCATCATTCCGCGGATGCGCGGGACCCACCGGAGCCGCACCCAGGCGGATGTCGTCGCCGAGGCCCGCGCCTTGATTGCGGACGGCGTGAAGGAATTGAATCTTATTTCCCAGGACTCCACCTATTACGGTCTGGATCTCCGACCGAACCATTCGCGCGCCATCGCCTCGCCGGAAAAATTCAAGGCCGCCACGCGCGCCCTGGCGGCCGACGCCACCACGCTCTGCACGCTGCTGCGCGAATTGAACGCGTTGCCGGGCAATTTCTGGATCCGCCTGCTGTACACCCATCCGGCCCACTGGACCGATGAACTCATCCGGACAATCGCCGAGTGTGCCAAGGTCGCCCGCTACGTGGACATGCCGCTGCAACACATCCACGACGACATGCTCGCGCGGATGCGGCGGGAAACCAGCGGCCAATACATCCGGGACCTCATCGGCAAGATCCGGGCGGGCATTCCCGGCATTGCCCTCCGGACGACGTTCATCGTCGGTTTCCCCGGGGAATCCAAGGCGCATTTCGACACCCTGATTGATTTCATCGAGGAGACGCGGTTTGAGCGTCTGGGCATTTTTGGCTATTCGCAGGAGGACGGAACCATTGCCGGCCGCATGGAAAAACAGCTGACGCCGGCGACTCGAAAAAAACGGCGTGAAGCCGCCATGAGAGCCCAACACACCGTGGCGCAGTCGGTGAGCGAGCACTTCGTCGGACGCACGCTGACGGTGCTCGTGGAAGGCGAGGCCGCCGCCAAGGATTTGCAGAAGGCGAATGTCAGTTCGTGGGAACACGGTCTCATTCGCAGTGACGACGCCGGCGAAACGGCGCTCGGAAGTCGCGGCAAATATCTAATCGCCCGCGGCGAAGCCGACGCACCGGACATCGACGGCCGGGTCTACATCCGCGGCAAATTGCCCATCGGCGAATTCGCCCGCGTAAAGATCATCGGCCACACGGACTACGACCTGATTGCCGAACCGGCGCGTTAGTTCTGCGTCACATCAGGCCCCCGCCGCAACGCGCGGGCGAGGCCGCTCTTCCGTCGCGCTCAACGCCGCCGAGCCAAAGAATCAGGGTTTCCGGAATGCGGCCCCGTGGTCTAGGGTTGGGAACGTTCCACATGTCAGCAATCCGCGCTCAGGAAACCGGGACAGGGGGGTCACGCCACGCGTTGCCCGGACAACCGGATTCCCCGTGGAGACGGCAGCGATCGGCGGGGTTGTTTCCCGCCACCGCCGCGGCGCGATTGAGGCGAACCACCGCACTTCTGGCCGCACTCGTCGCCGTCTCGCTCGACCCGCAACTGCCGGCACTTTCGGCGGAGGTTTCCGCCGGCACCGGCACCAACTTATCCGCACCACGGCCCCAGCAACTGGCGGTTGCCGACGAATGGTCCTTCCAGCCCCTCGCCGCGGTCGCTCCCCCGAATCGCCCCGGCCCATCGGGCCAGCACCCGATTGACGCCTTCGTCGAGGCGTCCTTGAGCGCCCATGGACTCCATCGCTCGCCGCCCGCTGACGCGCGGAATCTGTGTCGGCGTCTGTACTTCGATCTCCTCGGCCTCCCGCCTTCCCCCGCGGAGATGGATCAATTCCTGACCGCCCACGCCACGGATGCCGCCGGGGCGACCCGGCAGCTCGTCGACCAATTGCTGGCCTCGCCCCACTACGGCGAACGCTGGGCGCGGCACTGGCTCGACGTGGTCCACTACGGCGACACCCACGGGTACGACAAGGACAAACCGCGCCCCAACGCCTGGCCCTACCGCGACTACGTCATCCGGGCCTTCAACAGCGACAAACCCTACGCCCGCTTTGTCCAGGAACAGATCGCCGGCGACGTCTTTTTCCCCGGCGAACCGGACGGAATCGAGGCCCTCGGATTCATCGCCGCCGGGCCGTGGGATTTCATCGGCCACGCCGAAGTCCCGGAGACCAAGACCGACGGCAAGATCGCCCGGCACCTGGATCGCGACGACATGGTGGCGAACACCATCGGCACCTTTGTCAGCGTCACGGTTCATTGCGCGCAGTGTCATCAACACAAGTTCGACCCGATTTCGCAGGAGGATTATTACAGCCTGCAGGCGGTCTTCGCCGCGGTGGATCGCACCGACAAAAAGTATTATCCCGACGCCGCGCAGAACCGCCGGCTCAACGAACTGGAAACCCGCCAGCGGGAAGGCAACCGGCGCCGGGCGGCGCTCGAATCGGCAGCGGAAAAGGTGGCCGGCGAGCCACTGCAGAAACTCGACACGGAAATCAGCGCCCTGGCCCGACAGGCCGGCGGGAATCCTGGCGCCGAATTCGGCTATCACAGCGCCGTCGCGAGTCAGACCGACGACGCCAAGTGGGTGCAGGTGGACCTGGGCAGCAGCCTCGCGCTGGAGCGGGTGGTCCTGCGGCCGGCTTACGATGATTTTAACAACATCGGCGCCGGATTCGGCTTTCCGCGTCGGTATCGGGTGGAATTATCGGACGACCCCGAATTCCACGGCGGCGTGGTGTTGACCAATGCCACCGCGGCCGATGTGCCGAATCCGGGACTGAAACCTCAAGTCATCACCGCCGGTGGACGCTCGGGGCGTTTCGTCCGCGTGACGGCCACCCAGCTCGCGTCGCGGTCCGACGATTTCATCTTCGCCCTCGCGGAACTGGAAGCCTTCGACATCGCCGGAACCAATCGCGCGGCCCACGGGGTCGTGTCCGCCCGGGATTCCATCGAAGCCCCGCCCCGCTGGCAGAAGGCGAACCTCGTGGATGGCGTGACCCCCGAGCCACCCAATCCCGCCGACCTCGCCGCCCGGAAGGAACGTCGGCGTCTCCTGTGGGAGCAGTCGTTATCGACCGTCGACC
>JAYTHD010000470.1:0-14958 GCA_043732975.1 Verrucomicrobiota bacterium | reverse complement strand
CCTGATTCGTCCAACTGGCTCTGCAGTGGCTCGGAGCCTACTGCCTATTTCCCGGGCTTGGCGGTCTCGGGACCTTCAACCGGGCGAGAAGCTTCTGGTATCTCGAGTCCTGGCGTAAGAGGGTAAACTTCGGCTCGACTGGGAAACTGGGAATCCAACTGGATTTCCTGTCGGCCGCCGCATTGAGGAACTCAAAGACCCGGTCCGATTCGCCCAGGCCGGCGTAGATCACCGCAAACACATAGGGATCGATAAACTCCGTTGCCTCGCGCACGTGGAGTGTCGCGAGGATCTGGTAGGCCTCGTTTGTGCGGCCCAGTTTGGCGTGGATATAGGCCAATTCCGCATCATTCCCGATCCAATCGGAGGGTTTCGATTTCGCGATCCTGAGGTTGGAAACAGCCTCTTCATATTCACCCTTCTGCGCCAGGGCTCTTCCCAGATTCAAATAGTTCACCGAATTATCCGGCTCCACCTTGATGCTTTCATGGGCATAGGCGATCGCAAGGTCAAAAAGACCGGCATAATAGGCCGCGCAGGATAATTCCGTCTGGATGGCTCGCGAGCTGGGGTGCAAGGAGACTGCTCTTTGAACTTTCCGGAGCGCTTCCTCGCCCTGCCCATAAACATCCATCATGTGAAGGAAGCAAGCGTTCGACTCGACGGCGGAAAGATCCAGGCGTACGGCCTCGTCCAAGGCCTGGCTGGCTCCGGCCCAGTCCCATTCGTAAAAATACTTCAGCAAACCATCCGCAATTTTAGCCTCGGGCAATTGCGGATCGATGGCCAATGCCGCCTGGATACAGGGCCGCGCCTTCGCCAGAACGATGGCCGGGTCAAGAAAGTAATATCCCAGATTGATGTACGCGCAACCGAGCATGGCATGAGCCTGGGCGAAATTGGGGTCCTGCTGGATCGCCGATTCGAAATCTTTGATTGCCCGGTTGATTTCCACCTCACTGAGAACATCCAAATGGCGGCAGCCGCCAAAGTAAGCGCGTCGGGCCTCAGGGCTGCTCGAAGGCGGGCGTTGGAGCAAAGCCTGGTCGGATCCATCGAGCGAAACCTCGAGCCGGCCCACCACTTCCCGCGCAATCTGTGTGCGCATCGCATCCCAGTTCGCCATTGAATTGGTCAGTTCCTGCGTCCACAGGTGCGTCCTCGAACCGCCTGCAAAGGCCATCAAATCCAGCCTCAGGCGGAGGGAGTCATCTGCGTATCGCACTTCGCCCAGCAGGACGGCTGTGGTTCCGAGGGCCTGACCGATTTGCTCGATCGATTGGTTTGACGATTCCCATTTCAAGACTTTCGATCGCGGTAAGGTCCTCAATCCGGAAAGACGGGCGCATAGATCGATCAATTCCCGCGAGCAGGTCCGCGACAGAACCGGGGAATTCGTGTCGGCGGCTCGAAGAACGACCGCGAAGGATCTCGAACGGCCATTCCTCGCCTGATGTGCGGTGAGGCTTTGCCAGACGATCACGCCGACCGCGGTTGCCAGAACCGCGCTCGTGGCCATCGACGCCACCGTGGCCGGATGTCGTCGGGCCCATTTTACCGATTGCTCGACGAAGCCGATGGGCCGGGCCCGGATTGGCTCGTGGCGCAGCCATCGCTCCAAATCCTCGGCCAGAG
This sequence comes from Verrucomicrobiota bacterium, assembly GCA_043732975.1. GTDB lineage: Bacteria > Verrucomicrobiota > Verrucomicrobiia > Limisphaerales > UBA9464 > CANIZL01. Next base: position 13,323 of record JAYTHD010000470.1, on the reverse strand, counting down.
CCTCCGCCGATTCGTAACGCTTGAGCGGGTGTTTTTCGAGGCATTTCAGGCAGATCGTTTCCAGGTCGCGATCCACCTTCGGGTTCCAGAGTTTGGGTCGCCTCGGCTCTCTCTCCAAGACGAGGCGGATCGTCTCCAAAGTGGTTCCGCCGGCAAACGGGGGATTGCCCGTCAGCAATTCATACAACACGGTGCCCAACCCGTATGTGTCCACGGCACGAGTCACTTCCTTCGCGCGCCCGGCCGCTTGTTCGGGAGCCATATAACTGGGCGTGCCGAGCACATCCATCGTATTCGTCACCGTGCTCTCGCCCTCGACCAGCTTGGCGAGGCCAAAGTCGGTCACGTGCGGCTGATCTTGGGCATCCACCAGGATGTTGGCGGGCTTGATGTCGCGATGCAGAATTCCGCGTTGATGGGCGTAATGGATTGCCCGAGCCACGGCCGCCACGATCAAGGCGGCACGACGCGGCTGCAAAGGCCCATCGGTCGCGACTTGCTTCAGGCTGACGCCGTCGATCAACTTCATGGTGAAATAGTGCTGACCGCCGGAGCGGCCGACCTCGTAGATGGGGACGATCTGCGGGTGGTCCAGGTTCGCCGCGGCTTCTGCCTCCGTTTGGAACCGCTTCAGGTGGGACTCGCTTGCCCAGGAACCCAGCATGATCATCTTGAGTGCGACCATCCGGTTCAGGCTTTTCTGGCGCGCCCTGTAAACGACCCCCTGCCCGCCCCGGGCAATTTCCGAGAGCAATTCATAATCACCGAAACACGGAAGACGAGATCCCGGCCGTTGTTCCCGGTCTGCGGATTCTGCGTCCGGTTTCGTCTGCGAAACAGCGCCTCCCGCCGACTCCTGGGTACTGTCCAGACACGATTCCAGCAGGCACGCTGAACAAAGACCGCCGTAAACTTCCGGCAGCAATTCAGCGCCACAGTTTTTGCAAAGTCCGCCGCTTGGCATACGCCCTTTATTCTGAGCCAATTTCGATTGGTTAGATCCAATATTAAACTCCACAGTTTCGGAGCCACTCGCCATTCGGTCACGCTTCGCCACCGGCCGCCTGGATGCAGATCCAAGACCGCGAAATTGCAGTCTGGGCTCAACCCCGCAACACCGAGATCAGGTACCGCATTTCATCCTCGACGTCACCTAGCGTTGCCACCGTGTGCGCAATCTCCTCGCGGAGCAATTCCCGATACTTCTGGCGCATCCGGTGAACGGCTTGTTTAACCGCCCCTTCGCTGATTCCGAGTTCCATCGCCATCTCCGCCTGGCGTTTCGACGGAGCGTCGCCAGAAAGAAAATCACGCAGACACTCGAATTGTCGTTCCCTGCCGGCGGCGGAGTACTCTGTCTGAAGCTGCATGAGAACCCGTTCCAACGTGGTGGTCGCCCAACGCCGATCATAGATCTTTTCTGCGGTTTGCCCGTCGGCCGGTTCCTGGTTGTAAAGGTCGTCAGCCAGCACCTGGTCGAGCGCGATAAACAGGCATCCGCCGCCGCGTTTCTGAGTCTGCCCCCGTTTCCACTCGTTGACGAGGAAGTGCTTCAAGGCAACGATCAGATAACTTCGGAACCGGCCCTTCTCCCGTCGCACGGCGTCCAAATCCTGCTGCCGCAGGATTCGGGCAAAGAATTCCTGAGTCAGGTCCTCGGCGTCCTCCCTGTTGCAGCCGCTGCGCCGGACATAGGCGTACAACGGATACCAGTAACTCCGACAAAGCTTCTCCAAAGCCGCGGCAGCAAGCGGGGAGTCGGCACGCCCTGCCGCCAGCACCACACTCCAGTGTGTCGTCGCGAATGAGCACGGGATTGGGCTGGCGGAAGCCGGGTGGGACTCGGAATCCAGGCTGGACACGACCGGAGCCTAGCAGCGATCCCGCCGAAGACGACACCCTTATTGTCAACGTGCACGGAAAGACCTTTCTTCGAAACAACAGGCCAAACCCTCGTGACCCGGAGCAAACGGACAAAGCGTTTACCTTGGGGCAGCTCGACAACTCGCTGAGCCTCCACTTCAACTGAATCGATCCACCTCAGGGCTCCGAACCGCGAATGACACGGTAGAACCTCCGTGGGCCGGCGAGAACTTCCAGACGGACGATTGATGAATCCAGGGCTTGAGTATATCCGGCCGGGTCGTCGCTAAAGGACTGCCCGAATTCGGATGTGGACTGGAGCTTGTAAAAGAATCCCCGGAACGTGTCATAACGCAGTTCACATCGGTCGCTGGCAAGTTCCCTGATCGTGATGGCAACCGGTTCTTGAACAATGGAGCCGTCGAAATAGCGGCGGGCCAAAGCCCAAGCCCCCCGTCCGCACTGGGCGCCAATCCTTCGGCCAGTCACGTCATCGACCGAGACATGGATCCCGCCCCACAACCGCGATAGCCCCGCCTGATCGGCCGCGTCGAAATAGGTGGCCCATTGCAACTGCACCGTTTGACTGGGGCCCCTTTCAAACGCCAGAGAGGAGTCCGCCGGGGCGGTGTGCGTGGCAATGCCACCCGGAAAGAATGGGGATCCGGTGATCGCCGTCAGAACCTCCGCCGCCGATCGGCTGAACGTGCTATGACCCGACGCGTAACCAGGGAACGCGGGCGTGACAAACGTCTTCTTTTGGTAAGGAATCCATTCCGTCGCCAAAATCCACCGGGCGCCACTGTATTGTTTGACGGGGTCGGCAGGCTGGCCCGGCCAGGAAAGAACCGTGACGCGGTTTATAGGAAGTCCGGCGTGGCGTCCGCCGGATTGGGCAGTGGTGGGTGTCACCAGTTCAATCAGGCCCGGCACGAGTGGCAGCCCACGCGGATCATACGACGGACCGTTCGGATCGCTGGATTGTCCGAGTTGACCCATATAGCGGACGAACACGATGGGACGGCCGCCATCATAGTAACGCTTCAGCGACCACGCCGCGCAAGCGGCGTCATGCACGGCGGCATTGATGGCAAAGTATAGTTTTACGTCCCATTCCAGATCGTCCAGGACTGGACCGGTGCCTCCCAGACGTTTGCTAAAGGAAGAGGCGTCGCTCACGGCGTTCGCCAGCGTGTTCCAATGACCTGGTGGAGTTTCCGATTGCGGTCCGTCGGCCCAGAATTCAGCCAACACGCGTGTGAAGTCGCCCCGTTTCACCCGATTCGGTGGATACGGAAGTCCCGTGATGGGATTCACTGGATGTCCGGTGCCGTCGTTGGTCCCAAGGCTGTTGTTCCCGAATTGGCTCGGAGAAATGTCGATCACGACTCCGTCGTCCGGGTCCATCTGGCTGCTACGGCGAATGACGTCCACCACTTCGTCGCGAAATTGAGCGTCACCCGTCCCGCCGAGCTTTGGTTGCGGCCCCGGATCGGACCAGGGCCGAGTCGGGTCGGTTCGAGCCAGCGCGAACGGCCGTACTCCAAGCCACTGGGAGCCGAGAAAGGTTTGGGTCGATGGAATCGGAATTCCGTTCTGAGATACCGCGTTGGTGATCGAGAGGGGTTGCCAGTGGTTGACGTCCGCGGTGGGGCTGCTGCTCGCACCCACATTCAGCGGCGAGTTGGCTGGAGAATAACCGCCCTCCATGGAAGCGTAGTCCTTATATGCGCGGTCCTGCAGGGAGCCGTCGTTATGGAAAAACGCCGACACCTGGGCCGCGACCGCGTTGCCCAAGCCGGCTGGAGTCGAGGGATCGACGGAGACCTTGTTGGTGTCATAACCCAATTCAACCATCCGGTTCGCGAGCGTCTTGAGCGTCGTCGCCGCATTGCGGGAAAGAGTGTACCGCTCCACCAGAATCCGATACGCAGCAAAACTGATCGCTTCGCGCCGGGCCGCCACAAGGTCTGCCGCGGTGTGCTTGCCTCGATAAAGGTAACCCACTGCCACCCCGTCGTAGGCCGCCCACGCATCGTAAATTGCGACGGACAGAAGGTACAAGTTGCGGGCATGAACCGGTGGATGCGGCAGGTCAATCCGGATGGCGGCAAGGATTTCCTCATCCCAGACCCGGGCGACGCTGGGGGGAGCGGCTCCGAGCGCGCCACGATCGCTGAGGCAGACCAGAAGGACGGACAGTAGGAGGGGCTTCATCGCTTCTTTGTGAGGCGGAAGTATTTTGCCTTGTCGCTGGTAGCGGCAGCGACCCTTAAATAGATACCTTCCGTGGTGACCGGCAGATTGCTGGCTTCCCATGGACCATTCGCCTTCGCCGCGGTTTCGACGACGTAAGCGCCGCCGCCGCTGAGGCTCGCCCAGGACAAAAAGACCGCGGTTTCGATCTTTAGGGTCGGCGGACCGTCATGGATGAAGGGGAGATAGAATTGAGTGGCAAACACGCAACCGTTCTCCACGTCCTGGCCGTTGGGGCCGGGAACGAGGGGGCCGGCAAATGCGCCATAGGTTTTTCCATCCGGGTGGTACGCACCCCATAGGTGAATTTCGTATTGGTCGGCGAGGCAGCCGGGCAATTCACCAAACTGAGATAGTGGACCCGGATTTTGGAACCTCGTCCATTCCATGGAACCCGTGGCCGAGGCAACGAATTTGTTTTCTGAACCATCCGGCGGTCCCAAGCTGCCGCCGCCGACTTGATACTTGAAATTTGGTTCGAAGCCGGGTTCGCCAAACAGGACGATCCAGAAAGAGTACACCCCCTCGGGGATCAGGCCCTCCAGTTTTGCGTGTATCTCTGTTCCGCGGACCATCTTGCCGTCAGGGCCTGTCTTCTCGATGCATTTAAGCTCCGTCCGGCCGGTGACCTTACTCCAATCCCCCCAAGTCAGGTGTTTGCCGGTCGGAGCGAGTAGCGGCGCGGGTTGATCGACGCAGCGCAGATCCCAGCTGGGATTGAAGATCTGCTTCTCCGGTGGCGAGCCTGCATCCAGTATCTTCCCTGCGGAGTCGGTGATCGGATCGATTGTCGGGCTGATAACCGCGGAGGTCAGCACAGTCTGGCCGCGGAGGTTGCCATAGGGAGCAACCATTAGGCCGAGGAAAAGGACTCCAATCTGAAGGGGTCCAACGAACTTTCCGCTCCCGCGCCCTTGATCGGCGTGCAGCCTTGCGAATGTGTCGAGTGTCTTTTTCATGAGTTGAGTCTCTACAATTTCAGGACGGCGATCGCCCCGGCATTGGCCGCAGCGAATTCGTCTGCCCCTACTGAGTATTGCAGCAAATCTCGCGGAAGGTTACGGGACACACGACGAAGTATCGGGACGCGGCGCTGTGGAACATAGCGCTGTCTCATGAATGACCCCACGCGATCGTCTCCGGCAGTTGGGCCTCTCCTGGAGCCTGTATCTGGGCGAGCACAACGACCGCTTCCCGGACCGGCGCGACCTGAAACAATCGCTGCCCGGCGGCTGTCTGCCGTGGAGCGACTGGCCGAAGTCCGACCCACGCTCGGGTTGGGCGGCGCTCGTGTTGAGCAATCTCCTCCCGGTCTCCGCCAGTTGGCGCTGTCCGGGCCTGGCTCACTCCCCGGTGCGGATCCACCCGGCCACAGTCCAGCGGCTCGACGCCACGAACAACGCGAGTGCAGTGGGCTACTGGCACTGGCGCTTCGACCGCGTCGATCCGGAGATCCCACTCGATAATTTCTGGGATAAGACCGTCCAGCGATGCGTCGAGGACCTGCGAGCCGCGAACAATCCGTTCCTCGGTTCGCCGCGCGGCCCGGCAGAAGTCGAACTGGCCGTCGACAGTTATTTCCCCGCCACGGCATCGGGCGTTCTGCCGGAGGTCGCCCGCTACTCGAGCCACCCGCAGCGTTTCAACCGCCTGCATCTGGACACCCATGTGTAATCCATCTTCGACCGGCGGCCGCAGCGCTGAGGTTGGACATTTGGGATCGCCGGCGGCGGGATCCAACCGCATCATTGATAGGATTTGCTTTCTCGGCGCTCCGCGGAAAGGGAGATTTGCTTTCGCGGATTGGTGTATTTGTGGTCAATCCGCGGCGATGGAGCCGGCGCCGCAAATGCTTTTGAGGACTCGCGGACCATTTAGGAGGTCGAGTGGGCGTAATCGGGCGGCGGGCGAGGGGTGAACGTTGCAATGGATCGACGTGCCGTAGTGACGGTGGTCGACGGGTAGCAGTACGTGGTCGACCAGGTTGTCGGCGGTGCATTGGACCTTGCGTTGGTGGCACGAGGGACAGTACCACCGCCCTTTGCAGGAGAACGCGAGGAAGGAGGTTTTCGTGTTCGCAATCGTCACAGCGGACCCGGGCAAAGGCTTGTTCAAGGGTGCCGCAGTGGATGAACTTTCCCATGACCTCTTCCACCACCGGGCGGAGCGGTCCATACTAGGGTTCGTAGGCGTTGGCGTAGCGGTCTACGAAGGTGGCGTGGTGTCGGTGGGCGCATTGACAGAGCGGGGGGGTTCGCGGATCACGGTCCGGTAGGTGCGCATGTCCACCGCTACAGGGCGGCCGTCGGGTTCTACGGTGGCGGGTGGGGAGTGTTACGACGGGTGGGGCCGGGTGGAGTTGCTGGACCAGCGGGGGCGGACGGACCACTCCCAGTATTGGAAAGGAAGGCTCACCCTTGGGCGATCAATTCCGTAATCTTCCGGGCCGTTTCCGGCGGCGTTTCCGACGGAGCGACGTCCACCCACTCCAGATCCAGTTGCCCGCGAAACCAGGTCATTTGGCGCTTGGCAAATTGCCGCGTTTTGACCTTCACCAACTCGATGGTTTCCAATCTTCCCCGTTCACCGCTCAAGTGCTCCGTCACCTGCCGGTAGCCAATGGCCTGCATCGCCGTGCGATTCTTTTCCAAGCCGGCGGCCAGCAAGCGCCGGGTTTCATCGATCAGGCCGCGGGCGAACATCGCCTCCACCCGCAGGTTAATCCGCCGGACGAGGTCGTCGCGGGTGCGGTTGAGTCCATAGGCGCGACCACGCAGGGCCGGCGCGCGTTCGGGCCAGCGGGCGCGCTGCTGGGAAAAGGGCTGGCCCGTCAGACGAATCACCTCCACGGCCCGCACCACCCGGCGGCGATTCTCCAGATCGATTTCGTCGAAGGTGGCCATATCCAGTCGGGCGAGTTCGTCGAGCAATGCCGGCAACGGCAGCGCTTCCAGTTCGGCCCGCAATTGCGGATCGGGCGGTGGTGCGGAACCGAGACCGTTCAGGAGCGCGTTGAAATAGAGTCCGGTGCCGCCGCAAAGAATGGGCACCCGGCCGCGACCCTGGATTTCTGAAATCGCCGCCGTCGCCAGGAGCATAAAACGGGCGGCGTCGAAGCCCTCGTCCAAAGCGGCGATGTCGACCAGATGATGCGGCACCGCTGCCCACTCCGCGGCGGTGGGCTTGGCCGTGCCCACATCGAGCCCGCGATAGACCTGCATGGAATCGACGGAAATAATCTCCCCATCGAGTTGCCGGGCCAATTCCAGCGCCACCGCGGACTTGCCCGAGGCAGTCGGTCCGGTGAGGAGCAGAGGCAGCTTCAGGAGTATTACCTCCCGTGGCAGCCCTTGTACTTCTTACCGCTGCCGCACGGGCACGGGTCGTTGCGGCCGACCCGGGGCGTGGTGTTACGGACGGGCGTGCCCTTCACCGGCGTGGGTGCCGGGGCGGCCTGATCGAGCGCGGCGTTCGTGGCGGCCAGGGCGGCTGGATCCACGGCGATCGCCCCGCCGGCATTCGCGGCGGCTTCGTGGGAACGGGCCTCTTCAAACGCACTGGCCGAACCGTGCGACTGGAGCTTGGGCAGGTTCACCAGGAACTGCTCAAACGCCATGAGGCTGGAGGCACTGCGAAAAATGTTGGCACAAATCTCGGTCTTGATGTTGCCCATCAATTCCGAAAACATCTTGAACGCCTCGCCCTTGTACTCGATCAGCGGATCCTTCTGGCCATAGGCACGCAGGCCGATGGAGCTCCGAAGCGAATCCATATTGTACAAATGCTCCTGCCAGAGCCGGTCGATGGCCTCCAGCATGGTGTAGCGCTCAATGCTTGCGATGGCGTCCGCCTTCTCGAACTGCGACTTCAGGTCATAAGCCTCACGGACCTTGTCATGAATGAATTTAACCAGCGCAAACTGGCCCTCGTTGAGGCCGTCGTACATCGACCCGACCTGGGGGAGTTCCCGGCTGCTCCGGGCCGTGGTTTCGAATTCCTTTTCCGGAACGCCAACGGGGAAATTCAAATTCACCCAATCACCCAAGCCACGCAGGTTCCACTCGGAAACGTCGGTTTCATTGCTGGTGAATTGCTGGACCCTTTCGTGCACCACTTCCTCGAGGATGTCCATCAGCCGATCCCGCACGTCACTGCCATGGAGGACCTGATTGCGGAAGCCATAGACGACTTCGCGCTGCTTGTTCATGACATCGTCGTACTCCAGCACGCGTTTCCGCTGCATGAAGTTGTGCTGTTCAACCCGCTTCTGCGCCTGTTCGATCGAGCGGTTCAGCAGCGGATGTTCCAATTCCTGACCTTCCTCCAGCCCCATCCGTTCCATGACCTTGGCGATGCGATCCGAGCCGAAGAGGCGCATGAGATCGTCCTCCAACGAAATGAAGAAGTGCGAGGAACCGGGATCGCCCTGACGAGAACAACGGCCGCGCAACTGGCGGTCGATCCGGCGGGACTCGTGCCGCTCGGTGCCGAGCACGTGCAAGCCGCCGACCTCGGCCACACCGGGACCAAGTTTGATGTCGGTACCGCGGCCGGCCATGTTCGTGGCGATGGTCACCGCGCCCATTTGACCGGCGTCGGAGACGATTTCCGCCTCCTGTTCGTGGTACTTGGCGTTGAGCACCTTGTGTTTGATGCTGGCCTTGCTCAGCATCCGCGACAAGGCCTCGGAGGAATCCACGGAAACCGTGCCGACGAGCACGGGGCGGCCCTGCTTGTTCTTGTCGCCGATTTCCCGGACGACCGCCTCGAACTTCTCCCGCTTGGTTTTGTAGACGGTATCGTTGGCGTCGACGCGGACATTTTTTTGGTTCGGCGGGATGCTCATCACGCCGAGTTTGTAGATGTCGAAAAACTCCTGCGCCTCGGTTTCGGCCGTGCCCGTCATACCGGCGAGTTTCTTGTAGAGCCGGAAATAGTTCTGGATCGTGACGGTCGCGAGCGTCTGCGTTTCGCGCTCCAACGTGACCCCTTCCTTGGCTTCGACCGCCTGATGCAACCCATCCGACCAGCGCCGGCCGCTCATGAGCCGCCCGGTGTTTTCGTCGACGATGATCACTTTGCCTTCCATGACCACGTAATGGACATCGCGCTCGTAGAGGCAATACGCCTTGAGCAACTGGGAGATGGCGTGGATCGTGGTTGCCCGCTCCTCGAATTCCGCCTGCACCTTGGCTTTGGCCTCGATGCGTTTGTGCGGGTCCGCCTCCGGGCCGGTCTCGATGTTGTGATACAACGTCGGCAGGTCCGGCAGCATGAAGGCGTCGGGGTCGTTCGGTGAAATGAAGAGCCGCCCTTTTTCCGTGAGATCGGCGTCGTGGGATTTTTCCTCGATCGCGAAAAAGACGGACTCTTTCTGGGCGTAATATTCCTTCTTCGTTTGATCGGCCAGCAACAGCCCTTCGACGCGCTGGACGAGGGTCTGGTTCCGCGGTTCCTCCATGAGCGCCAGATACGTCTTGGAACGCGGCTGCCCCATCTTCACCCGCAACAACAGCTTGCCGGCCTCGAACTCCAAGTCATCGGCATTCTTCGGGGGATTGCCGCCATCGGTGGGACGGGCTTGCGCCAGAATTTCCCGGGCTTCGACCAGGAATTTTTCGCACAGCTCCTGCTGCGCTGTTTCGATCTTGGCCACCATGGGCTTGGCTTCATGGAACTTGTGCTCCATCGAAACCACCGCCGGTCCTGAGATGATCAGCGGCGTCCGCGCCTCGTCGATCAGGATCGAGTCCACCTCATCCACGATGGCATAGGAATGTCCGCGCTGGACCTGCTCATCGGCCCGGGTCGCCATGCCGTTGTCGCGCAGGTAATCAAAACCGAACTCCGCGTTGGTACCGTAGGTGATGTCCGCTCCGTACATTTCCCGACGCACGTGGGGCGGCATGTCGTGCAGGATGACACCGACGGACAGGCCCAGAAACCGGTAGACCGCACCCATCCATTCGGCATCGCGGGCGGCGAGATAATCATTCACCGTCACCACGTGCACGCCGCGTCCACTGAGCGCGTTCAGATAGGTGGGTAGCGTGGCCACCAGCGTCTTGCCTTCCCCCGTCTGCATTTCCGCGATCGATCCCCGGTGCAAGGCCATGCCGCCGATCAATTGCACATCGAACGGAATCATGGCCCAGGGCATCTGGTGCCCTCGGACGGTGATCATCGCCTTTTGGTCCGTCAGCCGGCGGCAGGCGTTTTTCACCGCCGCAAACGCCTCGGGGAGAAGCGCCTGCAACCGCTGTTTGAGTTCGAGATCATCGGTGATCCGGGACAATTCCGCCTTCCAGGCCGCGGTTTTCGCTCGGAGCTCCTCGTCCGGTACTGCCTGGAGTTTCAGCTCGTGCGCGTTGATCTCATCGACCAACGGGCGCAGCCTCTTTACCTCGCGGTCGTTTTTGGACCCGAGAATCTTGCGGACTAGGAAACTGATCATGCGTGTACGTGCTCCAGCAACTTTTGGACCTGAAGACCAAGTAGGATACTAGGAACCCGACGGGGAAGCGTCAAAGACGGTTCAGGGTGGTCTTTCCAACGGCGAAATCGGCCGGGTAGCCTTGCCTTTTCTTCCGGGAATTCGGTGCGTAGGACACTCTGCATTTTCCCACGCCAATTCCGATGCCATGACACCACCGACCAAATTTTGGCAAACCTGCGCCGCGAATTGCTTAGGGCCCGACCGGATCTGACCCGACTTGGCGCAGTTGCTTTGTCGGCCCGGACCGAGGGTCTGTGACCCGCAGGCGACTCGCAGAGTCGCGGTCACGGTGGAGCGAGTCTCTGACGAGCTAAGCGATGACGAAGTCCGTCCCCAACGCGGCTGGCTCGAGAGACTCTCGCCCCACCAATTTTGTGGCCGTAGGCCAGCGATCGGACCGCGGTCCGTGACATTGGCAGCTTCGCTCCACCTTGATTGCTGGCCTTCGGGCACAGGACCGGCGGACTCACTTTTTGGTAACCAGAACCCGCGCCTTCAAGAACCCGATTTTGACCCCGACTCATGGGTCTTCATTCGTGCCCCTTCGTGCTCATTCGTGGTTGAACAGAATGGAGGCGCCTCACGGCACCGCCAACGCCGCCAGTGCCCGGGCCGTTTCGCGGGCACTCGCACCATCCAGATGGATCCCATCGGTAAAGCCCGGTTCAAACCCGCGGGAATACAGCCACTTTCGGCAATCCAATCGGCGCAGATTCAAGGTCTGCACCAGTTCCGACGCCACCGGCTCGCCCATGTTCGGGCCCGGAGGCCAGTCGTAGCCGACTGGCAGGTCGGCCAGGATCACCTCGCACCCGCGCTTCCGCAGTTCCAGAATGCTCCGGGTCAAACTCTCCACGACGTGCGGACCCGGGACGTACACCGGGTAGGAATTCCCCGCACTGTGCCGCCCCGTCGAGGCGGCTTCCCTGCCCTTTTTCACCGTCGTGTACAGCACGGTGGACGGACGCTCGGCAGTGGAAAACATCCAGCCGGCCGCCACCCACCGGCCGGCCGGCGACGCCAGGCTCTCCTGGATGACGCGCTCGTTGTCAGCCGGGGCCTGGTGCAGCGCGTGGGTTTCCAGAAACACGCGCCGGGGCAGCCGAGGCAACCGCCGGAGCAGTTCAAGCGAAAACACCGGGGAGGTCCCGTCCAGCCCCAGATTGGCCGTGCCGGCGAGAGTCGTTCCGTTGAAAAATGACGGCAGGATCCGTCCACTAATGGAGGTTCCAGCGAGCACACTTTCCGGCGGATTTTCCGAGCGAATTGCACGCTCCAGGTTCTCGATCCGCAGCAGGTTTTGCTGGTAGTTATTCTCGGCGTATTCGCCGCGCCAAGGAAGCCAGTGCAGAAAAGCCACCCAACCCACGCCCAACAGCACGGCGAGCCCCAGAATGCGGCGCGCCACGCGGGACCGGGCGAAGCCACCGGGGGGACCACTGGAAACGGCGGGAGGAGAACTCATGGATCAGAACTGAAAATAGATGAATTTACCGGAACTTCCCGAATTCACCACGATGAGCACCAGCATAGCGGCATAGACCACGCCCTCGAGCCCACCGCCCGACCGGAAACGCCCCGGTCCCGCGGCCGGCCGACAGACTGCCGACCAGAGATGCTGCGCCAGCACCGGCAGCGAAAAGAGCACGACCAGAAAGGACAATTGTCGATCCCATCCCCACGGCGCGGAAGCCAGGGCCCGGGCAAAAGCGATGACGTGCGAAAAGTCCTTCAACTGAAACAACAGCCAAAGCGCGGAAACCAGATGAAACGTCAACACCACCCGCAGCACCCGGCCCGGTGTCCAGTGCGACTTCTCCGTCCGAGTGCGGCCCCAACCCGTCCAACGCTCGAGCGCCAGTCCAATCCCATGCGCCGTTCCCCAGACCGCGTAACTCCACGACGCACCGTGCCACAGGCCACCGAGGAACATGACCAAAAACAAATTGAAGTACGTGCGCCCCGCGCCGCGCCGATTGCCGCCGAGCGGAAGATAGAGGTATTCCCGCAGCCACGACGACAGCGACAAATGCCAGCGCCTCCAAAATTCCGTCAGGCTGGAGGCGAGATAAGGATGGTGAAAATTATCCGGCAGCGAATAGCCAAAGAGCTTGGCCAATCCCTGCGCGATATAAGAATAGCCGGCGAAATCCGCATACAACTGACAGGAAAACCCATATAACAGCAGCAGCAGACTCGGCCCCGTCAGATAAGTGAAGGCCGGATAACTCAGCGCACTCGTGCCTTCCCGTAGATTGTCGGCCACCACCATTTTCAGGAAAAATCCCAGTGTGAGCTTGCGCACCACGTAGTCCCAATCGATGTCGCGCAGCGATTTCGCCTCGATCTGATGCAGAAACTCCTGCGCCTTGACGATCGGTCCGGCGATGAGCTGGGGGAAAAAAGCCTTGAAAAACCAGATCTTCGCGTGGAACCAGCCCACCGCCCGCATTCCGCCGTGCGGTCCGGGAGCCACCAATCCCGGGATGCCGCGCCCCCGGCTCCACCAGGCTTCGCACACCAGACTGATGCCCTGAAAGGTATAGAAGGAGATGCCGATCGGCAGCGGGATGGCCTCCTCGACTTGCTTCCGGGTCAGTCCGGAAAGGAGCATCGGCCCGACGAGCGGCGCGTACTTGAAGAACGCCAGTGCGCCGAGGTTGAAGCCCAACGCCGCCCGAAAGGTCCAGCGACGCCGGCTTTCGGAA
>JAYTHD010000469.1:0-3556 GCA_043732975.1 Verrucomicrobiota bacterium | reverse complement strand
GAAACAGCGCGGTCTGCTGGACGACACGCTGGTCATCTGGGGCGGCGAGTTCGGGCGATCCGTCTATTCACAAGGGCAGTTGTCGAAGGACAATTACGGTCGCGATCACCACGGCCGCTGTTTCACCCTGTGGATGGCCGGGGGCGGGGTGAAGCCGGGCTATACCCACGGGGAGACCGACGACTTCTGTTACAACATTGTGCGCGACCCGGTCCACATCCACGACTTCAACGCCACCGTTTTGCATCTCCTGGGCCTGGATCACACGCAGCTCACGTATAAGTTTCAGGGCCGCCACTTCCGCCTCACCGACGTGCATGGTGAAGTGGTCAAGGCGGTGCTGGCATAATTCCGTCGCGCTGAATGCGCGCCGGGGAATATGGGGCTGCGCAGCAACGTAGCTACTTGTAGACGACAAAGACAAAGGTGTAGGGACCGCGGCCGGGGATGGTGGTCGTGTATTTGTTGATTCCGGGGCCGATTTCAATATTTTCCAACGCCACGCGCCGCCCCCCGACCACCCGGCAGCCGCTGCTGTCGGACTCCCCGGACTTCTGACTGAGCGCTCCGCCCAGCCAATATCCAAAGCCGGTGAATCCGGGAATGACCACCCCTTCCCGGGACAGGTCATAGCCCCAGCGTCCGCCCATGGCGACCCGGGGCGGGGAATAGCTCCAAGGGGCATCGTTCCAGTTGAGGTACAACAGGCACTGATCGTCAATCGGGCCAACATACCCGTCCACCTTCGGGCGGGTCACCTTGTCGGCTTCCCACAGGATCCGGTCATTGAAGGAACGCCCGCGGAGATCCCGGGCGAAAGGTCCGGTCGCCTTGCCTTGATAAAGTTCGGCGTTGCTCACTCCGAAATTGGGCAGGAAAAAATCGTGGGCCTGTTCCTTGAAATAGACTTCGTAGTCGTCACCCGGGACGCCGTTGTCGCTGCGGACCACGACGCGCGTTTCGTTTCCGAGAACGCGGCTGACTTCGCGGTGCCAGACAAAATTCGGCTCCCGATCGCCCACCGTGGCCGCGAAGGCGCCATCCATTTTGATATGCGTCCGCGTCAAGGGTCCCGAACGGACGTTGTGCAGGTGAAATTCCCGACCGTAGAAACTGCCATGACAGGAGCAGTCGCCATCGCCTTGTTGCACAAAGACAAAATTGATGGCGTTGTTAAAATAGCTGTTTTCCACGGTCATTCCGGCGGCCGGCGTATTCAGTCCGGTGGCAAATCCCTCGATGCGGCAATGGTTCATGGTGTAGCTGGTCTGGGCTCCATAGATGCCCAAGGGCTGGAGGACCCCGCCTTGGGCCGATGACTGTGGCAGCCCGACAATGTCGAGGCCTTCAAAGCGCGGATGCACCGAGTAACCGAGTCCAATCGCCGCCATGCCGCGGGCGCGAAAACCTTCGATGGCGTACTCAAAAAAAGACGCCACGGAAAGCGCATGGCGGGTATGCGCGCCGCCGGATGGCGGATCCAGAATATAGCTTTGGTTGTCCCGGAACAGGCCCTGCACGGCGCTCGATTGGCCGAAGTTGAGCTTCTGCAGCCGCGGCGGCAGACCCGGAATCGGCGGGAACCGGGACTGGTTTCGGGTGGCCGATTCGTGGTCGACGAAGCCGTAGAGGACAAAGCCCATCGTATTGAAAATGCCCTCGGCGCGGTTGTTCACGTAGTCCGGTTGCCGCCCGCGGAGCCAGTAACCGGTGCCGTCAAAGCCTTCGTCGTTCAACGGCTTGCCCGCAGCGTTCATCGCCCCCCTACGGGCATTGGCGTCATCGAGACTCTTGCCCAGACGCCCACCGCCGTTGCCCACGACCAGATTGTGCCGGATCTCCCCCATCTCGAAGCCGTTCTCGGTGACCAGCCCGGCGCCGCCGGGGAACAACACGATGTTGTCGGTGATGTTGGCCAGCGACGCATGGCAGGTCAGGCTCCAGCGCAGATTGGGGCGATCGATGACCACGTTGTTTCCGATGGACGCCGCGAGGTGCAGATGGTGGAGATGGAGCGGGTAGCGTCCGCGTGGATTGCGCCCAATGGCGATGGGCGCGCCGTTGGTGTCGAACCGGGAGTCGTCGAGTGGATCATTGGTGGTCCGGCCTAGGCGGTCGAAGCAGGCGCCGTGGACGCGGACCCGGGCCTTGTGGGTGAAGAGGACGTGGCCGGTGAAAGCCTGGGTGGGCGGAACCTTGCCGGCGCGGGTCTCACCCCAGGCCGCTTGTTTGAATTCGCGGGGTTCCAGGAAATCGTTCGGGTCCGCCACCGTGGGATTGCCGATGGAATCCAGCAGAATATTCCGGCTCACATTCGCCACGCTGAAGATGCCGGGCTCGGCAAAGGCGTGTCGATATTTCAGCGGTGCGGTGAGAACGATCTGGTGGGATTCGGCTTTCTCCACGACGGCGAATTCGCCGTCATTGACCGGGGTGTTGCCGGCCGGTCCGGGAATTTCGCTCAAGTGCCAGCCACCGATGTAGACCTTGGTTCCGGGCTGCCAGTCGGAGACATCATCGGCCACTTCGATGACCCGTGTCCCGGGTTCGAGGGATTTCTGCAATGAGGAAAACGCCTGCGCGGGGCAGTGGCCCTGGAAGACCAGTTCACCTCCGGTAGCCACGAGCCCGATGCTGAATTGCGCGGGATCTTCCGCGGGATTTAAGAATTGGCCATCAAACGTCACCCGGCTTTGCACCAGGTCTTCCGGCGCGAGAGTCAACGCCCCGGCTTCGAGAAGCAGCGTGCCCACGGTCAGGTGGGTATCCCGCCGGGAGGTGAACTTGAGCGAACCACGGATGACGAGGGCTTGGAACGGCGCGTTGGTCGCCAGGTCGTATTCCACCTGCCGCCCGTCCGGAATCAGGACGATGTCGCCGGGCTGGAGATCCGCGTCGTGCAGCAACTCGGACCAAAGTCCATCCCGTGTGATTTCGAGGGTGGCGCGGGCGGCCAGATCGGGGAGCCATTCCGGTCCCTGAGTTGGGTGGTTCAGTTTGATCAACCGGGTATTGGCCGAAGCATCGGGAGAAAGTCGGCGCCACGGCCCGGCTTTTTCCGGCAGCGATTGGGTGTGGGTGGGGGGTGGAAGACTTTTGCCCCGACGGAATATATCGGCACCGACGGCGTTTGGTGCCGGGAGCAGCGTCAGAGCCATCCAGAGCAACGTGACCAGACCGGCGCCCGGGTGGATCGACCCATCGGGAACCACGCCGGCGCAGGCGGAAGGCGACGGACGGGTTGAGGCGAAAATCCGGTGTTCCGCGCGGACCGGATCGGTGCCGGGAACAGGCTCGCGCCAGGAGATTTTCACAGAAGCAATCGACAGTTGATTCACGACGTGTCAATGCGCAGTCATGTCCGGAGCGATTGGTAAAGCGCTTCGAAACACTCGCCACCGCGGGCCAGCAACTCCACGTCGGTCAGGCCACTCTTCGCCCATCCCTTGAGGAGCCGGTCGATGCCCACACACTCGACAGTCTGGAATTTCCCGTCCTCCAGATCCGTGTCATGCACCATCTCGGCCAGCTTGAGCACAACCTTGTCGTGGATGCC
>JAYTHD010000468.1:0-11546 GCA_043732975.1 Verrucomicrobiota bacterium | reverse complement strand
ACCACTGGACCAGGACGGCATTGCCCGGTTGGCGGGCCGGCACGAACTCGAGCCGGCGATCCTGGCCGCGTGGCTCGATTGCCTGGGCATTGGCGCCGGTGACGCCCGGATTGAGTCGCTGATCACCGGGAAAATGGAGAGCGCCCAGAACTACGATTTCATCAAGGGCTGGACGGGGTCGGACGCGCTGAGCGTGCTGGCCAATTCCTCGGATCAACCTGTGCGCGTGCCGGGCAACATGAAGGGGCACGGCGTGGCGGTTCATCCGTCACCCACCCGACAGGTCGTGGTTGGATGGCGAAGCCCGGTGGCGACCACACTGCGCATCGATGGAGTCATCCAACACGCCCACCCCGAGTGTGGCAATGGGGTCACCTGGGCGCTGGAGCTTCGGCGCGGACATTCGCGGCAACGCCTCGCCAACGGTACGGCTCAGGGCGCCAAGGAAGTCCGGTTTGGTCCCTTCGAGAACATTTCCGTCCAACCCGGCGAC
This sequence comes from Verrucomicrobiota bacterium, assembly GCA_043732975.1. GTDB lineage: Bacteria > Verrucomicrobiota > Verrucomicrobiia > Limisphaerales > UBA9464 > CANIZL01. The sequence continues at coordinate 11,053 of JAYTHD010000468.1, read as the reverse complement.
GTGCTGGCGGTGGCGGTGGGCCCGCGCGATGGCAATCATTCCTGCGATCTGACGGCGGTGGATTTCAACCTGACCGACGGCACCCGCACCTGGAATCTCGGCCAGGACGTCTCTCCCAGTATCCTGGCGGGCAATCCGCATGCCGACCGTCTGGGCAATGCCAACGTCTGGCACTTCTACAGCGAGCCGGAGAAGGCCAATAACACCGACAGCGCCCTGCCACCCGGCTCGTTGCTGGCCAAATGGCACGCGGCCGCGACGGCGGAAGAAAAGCAACGCCTCGCGGGCGAGACCCAGACTCTGCTGCTCCGCGGCCCGGCCTCGCTGACTGCGGATGCCCCGGACTCGCGACTTTATCAGCAGCTCACCTCGCTCAATGGACCGCTGTTAGGTTCCATTCTCCGGACGGGGCAACAGGTTGACCGTTCGGTGGCAAATACGGTCGTGCCTGGTGCGACGGCCACGACGTCCTGGGGCCTGGATCCCGATCGCTTCGGCCGAAGCGTGAAGGGCGCGAAGGTCAGTCCGACGAGCCTTTGTGTGAAGGCCCCGGACGTGATCGAGGTTCACCTCCCGGCGGAATTGGTCCAGGGCTGTGAGTTCGTCGTGACCACGACGTTGCACCCGGAAATCGGCGCGGAGGGAAGCGTTCAAATGCAGGTGCTCAGCAGCAAGCCCTCGCTGGGGCAGGGCGTCGCGGCGGGGGCCGTCCGGGAGGAGGGGAAGAAGAGTACCTGGTCGGACGGCGAACGGCCCACGGTCTCGGATTCTCCGATCCTGGTGAAAAAGGACAGTGCGACGCGAGAGCGGATCGAGGCGGCCATCGAGGAGTTCCGCCAACTGTTTCCGGCCGCACTTTGTTATACGAAGATTGTACCGGTCGACGAAGTGGTGACTCTGACGTTGAATTACCGGGAGGACGAACCCTTGCAGCGTCTCATGCTGGAGGAGGCGCAGGTCGCGTACTTGAACCGGTTGTGGGATGAGTATCACTATGTCAGCAACGATGCGTTGAAGCTGGTGGATGCCTTTGAGCAACTCTGGCAGTTCGCCACCCAGGACGCCGATCCCAGCGCCTTCACGCCGATGCGCGAGCCGATCCAGCAGCGCGCCGCCGCCTTTAAGAAACTCCAGGCGGACACGCAACCGGCCCATCTCGAGGCGCTCCTCAGATTTGCCGCGAAGGCCTATCGACGCGCCCTCACGACCGCGGATAAAGCGGAGTTGAACCGGCTCTACCAGAAACTGCGCTCGGAGGAACTGCCCCACGAATCGGCGATCCGCCTCACGCTGGCGCGGATCCTGGTGTCTCCGGCATTCCTGTATCGGGGCGAAAAAGCCGGACCGGGCGACCGGCCCAGTCCTGTGGAAAACGCGGAACTGGCCACCCGACTGAGCTACTTTATGTGGTCCTCCACACCGGACGAAGCCTTGAGCACCGCGGTGGAAAGCAACACCCTGGGCGATCCACAGGTGCTGGCGGTCCAGACTCGCCGGATGCTGCGCGACCCGAAGGTGCGGCGGCTCGCGACGGAATTCGCCTGTGCCTGGCTGCATATTTACAACTTCGATGAATTGGGTGAGAAGAGTGACCGGCATTTCCCCACCTTCACGGCCCTTCGTGGCGCGATGTATGAGGAGACCATTCGCTTCTTTACCGACCTGTTTCAGAAGGACGGTTCGGTACTGGATATTCTGGATGCCGATTACACTTTCCTGAACGGCGAGCTGGCCCGGCACTATGGCATCCCGTGGAATGGAGCGTCGTCCGGTAAGACGCCGGATGCGGAATGGCAGCGCGTGTCCGGGGTGAAGAAATTCAATCGGGGCGGCATTCTGACGCAGGCCACGACGTTGGCCAAGCAGTCGGGAGCGTCGCGGACGAGCCCGATCCTGCGCGGTAACTGGGTCGCCGAAGTGCTGCTGGGTGAGAAGTTGCCGCGGCCGCCCAAGGATGTGCCGCGACTTCCGGAGGATGAGGCCGGCGAGACGCTGACGGTGCGGCAGTTGACGGAAAAGCACAGCTCCGATCCCAAGTGCTCCGGCTGCCATCGGCGCATCGATGCCTATGGATTTTCGCTCGAGGCCTTTGATGCCATCGGCCGCTGGCGGGACCACGATCTGGCTGGGCACGCCGTTGAGGTGCATGCCCGGGTGATGGACGGTACCGAACTGGCGGGTGTGGACGGCTTGCGGAGCTATCTGCTCAACCAGCGGCGGGACACGTTTCTGCGCCAGTTTTGCCGCAAATTGCTGGGTTATTCGCTGGGTCGCAGTGTGCTGCTTTCCGACGCGCCCCTCATCACCGAGATGCGGGCGCAGTTGAAGGCGCACGACTATCGTGTCAGTGTGGCGATCGAAGCAATCGTTCGGAGTAAACAGTTCCGCGAAATCCGCGGGAAGGAGATGGCGAGCGATGACTAGGTCGCAACGTGCTTGCTGCTTCGCGGGCCCGGTTTTAAAGTTTTACCATCTTTCACGCACCATGGTCTTTACGGTCCAACAAGAACGGCCCGTTCCGGCGACGACACAGCTCTGCGAAATCTTATGAGTACTCATCACTTCAACCGGCGCACCTTCCTCCGCGGCGTCGGCGTCACCATGGCCCTGCCGTGGTTGGAATCCCACACGGTCTGGGGCGACACGCCGCCGGTGGGCGTCCGGCCCGCCAGCGAGGCGCCGGTGCGTCTCGCGGTCCTCTTTTCCGGCAATGGCTTTCATTCCAAGGAGTGGTGGGCCAAGGGCGAGGGCAAGGCGATGGAGTTGGGCAAGGTGCTGGCGCCGCTGGACAGTCTGAAGCAGAAGGCGCTCTTCATCCGCGGTCTCTACAATGAGGAGGCGCTCAAGGGCAACATCCACAGCTCGCAGACGGGAAATCTGCTCTCCGGCGCGCCGCTGGCCTCCGGCGGTGAGATCCGGTCGGGCACCAGCATCGATCAGCTCATGGCCCAGCGTTACGGACGTTCAACCAAGGTGCCCAGCCTGGTGCTGGGCTGTGAGAAATCGAATCCTTCGGTGCACAAGAATTATTCGATGCTGTATAGCTCGCATATTTCCTGGAGTTCGCCCACGACCCCGACGCCGCTGGAAATCTATCCGGCACTCGCCTTTGATCGCTTGTTCAAGGACTCGGTCAGCAAGGGCGATAAGAGTGTTCTGGACGCGGTGCTTTCCGACGCCAACGACCTGCGCCGGCAGATCAGCTCCAACGACCAGCGGAAGCTCGATGAGTATCTCGACTCCGTCCGCGATGTGGAGCAGCGGATCGAAAATGCCGGCAAAAAGGGCGAGTTGCAGGGCTGGCGGCCGACTTTGGAAAAGCCGAACATTCCGCGGCCGGCGGACGGAATTCCCCAGGACATCGCCGAGCACATGCGGCTGATGTGCGACATCCTGGTGCTCGGTTTTCAAACCGATACGACCCGGATCTGTACCTTGAAGTTGAACAACGACCACAGCTCGCTGCGGTTTCCGAATCTGGGCGTGGACTACATGATCCACCATCTGTTGTCGCACAGCGACACCGCGGACTGGCTGAAGGTGAACCAATTCTTCCTCGAGCAGGTGGCCTACATCGGGCGGAAACTCGACGCCATCCAGGAGGGCGAGCGGACGTTGCTCGACAACACCATGCTCATGTACTGCTCGAGCATGTTGAACGGCAACCACGATGCGACCCAACTCCCGGTGGTTTTGTTGGGTGGCGGCGGTGGCCGGATCAAGGGCGGACGGGTTCTGGATTACAAGGAGAAGCCGGAGCGTCAAATGTGCCGGCTCTATCTGTCGATGATGGACAAGATGAATGAGCGTCTGCCGAAATTCGGAGATGCGTCGAAGCCGTTGGAAGAGGTTTGACCGCTGGGGATGCCCGGTTTTGGGAAGGGGATGTCCGCCCTGCCGAGCGGGCGGTGCGGCCCGGGCCGTGCCCCGGGGGATTCCTGGAAGCGCTGCCTTTACAGCGGGCGTTTCCATCGCATTTTGGGCGCCTCAGTTTGGTCGCAAGATCCCATGTCAAAAGTCATCGCTGAAATGCTGGTGGAGTCCGTGAAGATGGAACTTCCGGATGTCAAAACGGTCCGCTTCCAATGGCCGGCCGGTTACGAGCCCGATTTCAAGACGGGCCAGTTCATCACGGTCTACTGGCCGCACAAAACAAAATACAAACGCGCCTACTCGTTGAGTTCCTCCGCGCTCGACCGCGGGCACTACGAGGTGACGGTGAAGCGGGACGGCAAGATGGGGACCAGCATCGTCGACTGGGTCGAAGCCGGGGACAAAATGTTTGTCATTCCGCCGGCGGGGAAGTTCCTGCCGGTGTTCGATCCTCCGGGCAAACACCTGATCTGTGTGGCGGGCGGTTCGGGCGTGACACCGTTTCGGGCGTTCGCCCGGGAAACGACGGCCCGCCAGCTCAACACCCGGATTACGATTCTGTATACGGTCCGCACGACCAACGACATCATCTTCGCAGAGGAATTTGGTGAATTGGCGGCCAAGAACCCCCACGTCAATTTCCACGTCACCTGCACCCGCCTCGCGCCGGAGCATCCGTGGAACGGGCGCCGGGGGCGGATCACGCCGGAGTGGGTGAAGAGTTTTGTGGCCGACGCGGCCAACACGGTTTTTTACGCCTGCGGGACGACCGAAATGGTCAATGCGGTGGAGCATCTGGTGTTGCACGATCTGGGGCTGCCGAAGGAGCAGATGAAACTGGAGAAATGGGGGTGAGCGGGGCCGGTCGGTCCGTCGGTTCGGCCCAACTCTCGTTTGCCGCGGCAGGTCGGCGTTTTAGCGTCCGGCGCAATTATGATCGAGCTGTCGAATGAGGAAATTCGCCGATACTCCCGCCATCTGATCCTGCCGGAGGTCGGCCTGGCCGGGCAACGCCGCATCCGCAACACGAGCGTCCTGTGCATCGGCGCCGGTGGATTGGGATCGCCGATCGCGATGTATCTGGCGGCCGCCGGCATCGGGCGCTTGGGCATCGTTGATTTCGACACCGTCGATTACTCCAATCTGCAACGGCAGATCCTGCACTCGGATGCCGACGTCGGCGTTTCCAAGGCAGACTCCGCCAAGGCGTCGATCCAGGCGTTGAATCCAAACGTGCAGGTGGACCTGCATAAGGTGCGGATCACCTCGGAAAACGCGTTCGAACTGATCCGGCCCTACGACATCGTGGTGGACGGCACGGACAATTTCCCGACCCGCTATCTGACGAACGACGCCTGCGTCCTGCTGAAGAAGCCGAATGTTTACGGCTCCATCTTCCGATTTGAAGGCCAGGCCAGTGTGTTTGCCCCGCAGTTGGGAGCCCCGTGCTATCGCTGCCTTTATCCCGAGCCACCGCCGCCGGGAATGGTGCCGAGTTGTGCGGAGGGCGGCGTCCTCGGCGTGCTCCCGGGAATCATCGGTTGCATTCAGGCGACGGAAATCCTGAAGCTCGCCCTGGGCAAGGGGACGACGCTGGCGGGGCGATTGCTCCTGTTCAATGCGCTGGACATGAAGTTCCGGGAACTGCGTCTCCGGCCGGATCCCAAATGTCCGGTCTGCGGTCCCCATCCCTCGATCACGGCGCTGATCGACTACGAGCAATTCTGCGGAGTGGTCCCGGAACCGACGAATCCCGGGCAGCATCCCGACGAGGTCACGGTGCAGGAGATGAAGCGGGTACTGGACCTGCCCGCCTTGGGGATCCGGGTCATTGACGTTCGCGAGCCTGATGAATATGAAATTGCCCGGGTGAAGGGCGTGTCCCTGTTTCCGCTCAGCACGCTGCCGCAGCGTTTCACCGAGCTGGATCCGAACCAGCAGATCTACCTGCACTGCAAATCGGGCAAGCGGTCGATGAAGGCCTTGGAGTTCCTGCGGCAACAGGGATTTAAATACATCAAATCCGTGAAAGGTGGCATCAGCGCCTGGTCCGACGAGGTGGACCATCAGGTGCCGAAGTACTGATTCGGTACACGGCCTCCGGCGAGGGCGTCCGCGGATCAGAGTAGTCGGCGCAGCGATGGAGGATCCAGCTTCGTCAACGCCACGTAGGTGACGTCTCCCGTGGTCCATGCGGCGACATTCCAGCCGGCGACGTTGGGCGGGTTGGTGCTGACTGGCGAGTCACTGAGTTGATCGCGGTTGATGGCCACCACGTAAACGGCCATCTGGCTGTCGACCACCCGGAAGCACACCAGCGTCACCTTGCGGTCGTTCCAGTCAAATACCTTGCAGCCGTGGGTGCCGCCCCGGGCCAGGGTGGGCGGTGCGGAGAACTTGACCGCCCCGGGCTGCAATTCGAGCCAGGCCGTGATCCGGGAGTAATCGCTCGTCGGGAAATCAAAAACAATGTTGGGGTTTTGGGTCAGGTACGCCGCCGCGAACTGTTCAAAGGCGACAGTGGAGCTCTCGGCCGCCAGCGCTACGGCTTGATTATGGCGATCCACCATGACGAAGGTCGCCGCGACCGCCAGGACTGCGGCAACACCGCCGGCGATCAGTCCCCAGGGCCAGGGGGCCTTTTGCGGAGCGGGAACCGGTGCTCGTGTGACGTATTCGCGCTTGGGTACCGGTTGCTCGGGCGCGGGGGTGGGGGTGGGGGCGTACGTCAGCGGCCGGCCGGCCAGCAATCGTTCCTTGAGATCCGACGGGGGTTTCACTTGCCGCAACTGGGCGGCGATCTGCTGGTCCGAACTCTGTTCCAAGCGAACCCAGTCTTCGGTTTTTGGATTCTGCCGCAAGAGGATCAGCGCCTCCGCAATTACCGGATCCGCATCGTCCGCCCCATTCGGGCGTCGCGCGGCCAGGCGGCATCGGGCTTCTTGCAAGGTCATGAATTGACAGGGTGGGTGCGCCCAGGTTCAGCTCGCCACCCGCCCCTTTCCGTCCTTGGGCAGGGGGAGCCGGACAATCTTGGAATCCTGCTGGATCGAGGCATCGGAAAGGAGTTCACGCAACTGCTCCTTGCCGCGAGCGAGCCGGCTCATCACGGTGCCGATCGGAATACTCATCGTCTCGGCGATCTCGAGATAGCTGAGTTCCTGAAGGTAGAATAGTGTCACCGGAACCCGAAAGGCTTCGTCGACCCGGTGCAGCGCCTCGAGCACGAGGCCGGAGTCCAGGTCGTTGGCCAGATTCGGTTCCACCAGCGGCAATTCATCGAGCGATTGATCCAAGTCCTGATGGCGAAAACGAGAGTCGTGCCGCTGACCAGAGAGGAACTCCCGGTACAGTGTGGTAAACAGCCAGGTCTTGGCCTTGGCCTTGTCGCGCAATTGGTCGCCCTTGCTCGCCCAAAGAAAATAGGTCTCCTGAGTCAGGTCCGCGGCCGCCGCCTCCGAGCCGGACAGGCTGAGCGCAAAGCGGTAAAGCGGTTCATAAAAACGCTCCACCAGAGACTCCATGCCCGCGCGCGCCGCCGCACTCCCATGCATCGGTCGAACCTTTATTCTGAAAATCCGCCCGCCAAGTCGAATTTTGCCCTAACTTTGGCGGGGAAGGCCCTCGGATCGCACCGGCGGCCGGGGATTCCCGGGCTTTCACGGATGCAACCGCCGGCGAGCCACGGCCGCTTCCAAGGCGGCCATTTCGCGCCGCGCTACCTCCCGGTGATCATAGCGGCAGATGAATTCCCGCCCCGCCTTCGCCTGAGCCTGGGCCATTTCCGGATGCTCGATCCAATGCAGAATGCGCCTGGCCATGGACGTCGTGTCACCCCGGGGAACCAGGTCGAGTTGTCCCGGAAAGACTTCGCGAAATACCGGCACTTCCATGGCCACCACGGGCAGGCCAACGGCGAGAAACTCCGTGACGGACAGTCCCCAGCCTTCTTCCCGGGAGAGACTCAGCCCGATCGCACAGCCGGGCAGCCACCGGTTTTTCTCGGCATCCGAAATCCCGCCCGTGAAGGTCGTGGCTCCGGACGAAGGACCGATCCCAGCGGCTTCGAGACGTCGACATAATTCTTCACGATGGGGACCTTCTCCGATGATCAAAAGTCGGGCGGACGGCCGCACCCGTCGGACCGCTTGCCACACGGCGGGAATGTCAAACACCCCTTTGGCCTCATGGATGCGCCCCAGGATCACGGCGTCGTAGTCGCAATTTCTCACCCCATGGGTCCGGCAGGGCAGGGCTTCCAGATCAACCCCGTATCCGGTCGGGAGCGTGGGGCTGGGAGTCAAACCCAGGCTGGTCTCCAGTTCCGCGAAATGCCGGGCGACCAGCGGTGTGCTGGTCAGGATCAGGTCGGCCTCCCGATTCAACCAGCGCGCGGTCAGCCGCTCACTCCAGATATGCAGGCGATCGAACACTCCCGTGGTCTGCCGCTGGGAGAAGAGCAGGTGATGAATCTTGACCGCCAGCGCGGCCTGGCAGCGGCGGGCGATGGCGCGGGCCGGGTCGACCTCATAGACAAACTGGGCGCAGGCCAGGACGGCATCGTAGCGGACGGGCAGGTGGGTGAATCGGGACGTGGCCATCCGCCACGCAAACGCCGGCAGATAGCGCCAGGTCTGGCGCATGTTGTGATCGAATTTAAAAAGGCTGTCGCTGGACAGCAACCGGGATCGCGGAAAGAATTCCTGGTAAAGGGGGAAGGCGGCGCGGGCGGTTAGAAAATCGATCTCATGACCGTCGGCAATCCAGCACGGAACGATGTCCGCAAAATACCGCAGGACGCCGGAGACAGAATGGGGTTCCAGTGCGGAATTGTAGATAATCAGGCAACGCAAGCGGTCGTCAGCGTGGCATGCGGACTGACGGGCGCCAAGGCCCCGGGCGCGGTTGACGGGCGAGCGGGGTCGCTTCCATCGCCGCGGAATGACCTGCCTCTGCCTTGCTGTTCTTCCAAACCAAGGCAAGGTTTGCGGGCTTCGATGACTCGATAACGATGAAAACTCGCCTCTCTTTTGCCGTGGTTGCCCTCGCGCTGGGTTGGTTCCTTGCGGTCGGGGCGCGGACGTTTCGAGTGAGCGCCGGCGACGGGGGAGGCGATGATTCGTACCAGCAGATCGAGCGGTTTACCCGGGTGCTCTTCAAGGTCCGGAACGACTACGTCGATGGCGACAAGACGAATTACAAGGAGTTGATCAACGGCGCGCTGCGCGGCCTCATGGAGACGCTGGATCCGCACTCGGAGTACATGGAGCCGGTGAAGTTTGAGAACCTCAAGGAGGACACCGAAGGCCAGTACAGCGGAGTCGGCCTGCAGGTTCAGCCGCGCGACGGCGCGTTGCAGATCATCGCGCCGATGGAGGACACGCCGGCCTTTGAGGCCGGCTTGCTGGCCGGGGATCGCATCCTGAAGATCGACGGCAAGTCCACGGAAAAAATGACCCAGGGCGACGCCGTAACGTCGTTGCGCGGGGTGCCGGGTTCCCAGGTGATTGTGCAAATCAGCCGGCCCTCGTTTACTGAACCCAAGGAGTTCACGCTCGCCCGGGCGGAGATCCGGGTGTATTCGGTGAAGGATCGCGAGAACCGGCGCGAATTCACGCTGGGTCCCGACAAGATTGGCTACGTTCGGCTGACCCAGTTCGCCGAGCATACGGCCGACGAACTGGAGGATGCCTTGAAGCGACTGGAAACCCAGGGGATGGAGGGGATGATCCTGGATCTGCGGGGCAATCCCGGCGGATTGGTTGATCAGGCGGTGGCGGTCGCCGAGAAGTTTTTGGAACCCGGCCAGTTGATCCTGACGACCGAAGGCCGGAATCCATCCGCGGAATCCCGGCGGGTGGCGTCGGGTCGGGCCCGCGTGCGCAAGAACAGCCTGGTCGTCCTGATCAACGGTGGCAGCGCGAGTGCGGCGGAGATTGTCAGCGGTTGTCTTCAGGATCTGAAGCGGGCCGTGGTCGTGGGCGAACAAAGTTTCGGCAAGGGATCCGTGCAAAGCGTCCTGCCCTTGCCCGATGGCGCGGCGTTGCGTCTGACCACGGCGAAGTACTACACGCCGAGTCACAAGGTCATTCACGAGAAGGGAATCACGCCGGACATCGTGGTGCCCATGTCGGACGACGAGGAGATGGCGGTGCAGTTGCGGCGGTTGCCGGGCGGCGAAAAAAATCTGGACGATGTGCTGTTGCGCTTTGAAGAGCCGCGCCGGGGACTTCTCCGGGAGTTGGCCCGGGATCACCGGGACAGCCAGATGGAGCGGGCGACCGATTTGCTGAAAGGGGTGAGTCTGTTCAGCAAACATCGCGGCGAAGGGAAGGATCCGAAGCCCGCGCCGACGAACTGACCTGGCCGCGCGCCGTCGGGGAATTCAGCCGCGGCCCAGGCGGACGCGAACGTTTTCCATCCAGCGCACCATCCACCAGGCGCGTAGCCCGATCCAGCGCCAGCCCGCCTGACGACAGCGGCCACGCCAGGTGGGCGTTTTTTCGAGATTCTCCCGAGGGGTGATTTCGGATTGACGGGCGGCGAGAATGGCGGCCTGTGCGGCGCGGTCGGCGGCCGCCGCGCTGACGTCGGGTCTGGGGCGGATCTGGTGCAACTCTGCGGCCCGCAGGATGGCTCGCTCCATTTGCTCACCCATTTGATCGAGGCGGAAATGGTCGCGCACCCGCTGGCGGGCGGCGTTGCCCAGACGGCGAAGTTTCGCTTGATCACGGATAAGACCCAGCAACGCCCGGGTGTAGTCGGCAACTTCATTCGGGCCATGCTTAATGAGCAGGCCGCAATCGGGAGTCACTAATTCCGCCTGTCCACCGACATCGGCTCCGACCGGCACGGCCCTCATGGCCATGGCTTCAAAGATCGCCAACGAAATGCCTTCCATGGCGGAGGGAAGAAAAAAGATGTCGCTGAGCGCCAGGAGTTCCTGGATTCGACGATTGCTCACCGGGCCGAGGAGGTGGACGTTTCTCTCGAGGTGGAAGTGTCGGCAAAAGCCCCGCAGATAGTCGAGATACGGACCGTCACCCGCCACGAGGAATTGCATCTCCGGGGCTTGGGAGATGACTTGCCGCATGACGTCCGCCGCAACGAGCGGTTGCTTTTGCCGCACCAGCCGCCCGGCGAAAAGCGCTACCGGAACTTCCGGTGGAATCCGTAACGC
>JAYTHD010000467.1:0-16164 GCA_043732975.1 Verrucomicrobiota bacterium | reverse complement strand
CCGGCCCTGCGTCTCAGTGTGGGCTGTGTCACCTATCCTGCCGGAGCGTATCCCATCGAGTGGGAGCAAACAGCGGCGTTCAAGGACATCTTCCAGGATTGGCGCGGATGGTTGCGGGAAGGGATTCTGGATGCCGCGGTTTTGCGGATGAATTTTGACACGCCGATTCAAATCCGCTCCTGGCAGGAATGGCGCACAATGCTGGAGGGCGGCCCGTTGAGTCGCTCGGTGATCGTCGGCATCGGGGGGCAGTTCAATTCGCTCGCTGACACGCTTTCCCTGGCCCGTCTGGCGCGCGAAGCCGCGACGTCGCCGCGGGGGTTTTCCGGGGTGCTCTTTCACAGTTACGCGGCGCCGGCGGTGGATCAGAGTTCGGTGGAGTTTTTTACGAGCCTGGTGCAAACCAATCGCTACGAAACGAACGCCACCGCCCTGTTTGCGAGCCCCCGTGTCACGCCCGTCCTGCCTTGGAAAACCGTGGCCAATCGGACGCGGCTTCTCGGGCGGGCGCGCGGAACTGCGGCCGAAATGGATGGTGCCCTAATTGAGCTGAAGGGGGCGACCTCGCGGAGTTTTCGAGCGGATGCCAACGGCTGGTTTGGGGGCGTGGATTTGCTCCCGGGCGATTGCCTGATTCGCGTCCGGCCGGCGGGAACGGACCGGATTGATTGGGTGGGCTCGTTCCTGGCGAAGGGAGGCACGACTTTTCAACCGGAATTCCTGGCGGCGGCTGAGGATCTGGACGGCGACGGCTACAGCAATGGCGATGAACTGTCCGCGGGAACCGATCCCCGGGACGCGAGTTCTTTTCTGAAGCTGGAGGTCACGACGCTGCCGGATCGTCTCGCCTTGCGCGTGCGTCCGGTTCAGCAACGCCGCCTCTACACCCTGGAGTCTGCCCCGAGTGAGGCGGGTCCGTGGAGTTTGGTCACCGATTCCGCCTCGATGGAGGGCGGCGAGGCGACGGTTCCGCTGCCCGCGCGCCCGGAATATTTTCGAGTCCGGATCCGCTACTGATCCAGTCCGGCGGCGCGGAGTTGCGCGCGGAATTCGCGGGTTCGAGCCGGGAAGTAATCGTGGAGCAGTCGTTGAATTTCCGGACGCCAGTGCGCCTCCACCGTGTACCGCTCAAATGGGCCGGCCTTGTAGGGGTTGACCAGGAGTCGGTGATCGCCCCAGCGGGCGGACTCCAGCGCGATGGCGGGTTCCAGCTCCGCGACGAGTTGACGATAGCGTGCCGCTGCGGGCTCGGGTGCCAGCGGGCCATTGCCTGCGCAGACGGCGCGGACCCGCTCGGAGAACTGCCGGCGGAAATCGGCGTTTTCCCGGAGCTTCTGCCAGAGCCGCCAGGGGGAGTCCGCCGCGTCCTCCGAGAGTCGGCTGTCAGTGACCTGCTCAAGCGTGCGTTCACCGTCCCAGACAAAAAAGTGATCCCGGCCGTCCGGGATTCTTTTGCGCGCGGCGTACCAGTTGGACGCTCCGTCCATGTCGGCATTGGCGCCGTAGAGATTCAGGATGGCGAAGTCGATGAAGGCCGGAACGTCCAGCGCGGCCTGCACCTGCGCCCAGTAATTCTCGCGGGCCGACCCGGTCTCGACGAGGCGAAGCAGCGACCGCCAGGCGGCATCGTCGCCGTTGAGGATCTTGTCGGCATTACGTGAATCATAATCGGCGGGTCGGCCGCCGAGATGGGCAGCGGCAAAGGAATGGTCCGGCCGTTCGCACAGATCGTAGATACCCCAGTAGAGGCCGTTGAGGCAGACGTGGACGAAGCGGCCCCGGGCGGCGGTTTGTCCCAGGGCAGCGTGGGTGCGCCGCATCCATTCATCGCGCAGGTAGTCCGCCCGGCGGCGTTCCTCGGCGCTCCAGTGGAGCCAGGAATTGTTGTTGCCCCCGCGAAGGATCAATGTGGAAAATTCCGTGGGCGCGTCTCGGAACAGGGGATAGCGAAGGCGATCCGTCCCGTAACGGTGCCGGAAGATCAAGCGCAAGGAATGCTTGGGCGATTCCTCCGGGCGGCGATTCCATCCGCCCTGAATGCGCAGGCCAGCGTGTTCCGTGAATCCAGAGTCGTCCACGGCGGCTCCCGCGGCGGGAAAATATTCGATCGAGGCGGGATGTTCCCACTCCTCGCCGGACTCCATCGGATTCGCGTAGATGCCGGTCTGGGAGGCAAAGAGATCGTCCGGATTCACGACCAGCGAGACTGTGGGCAACGCGCTGATCGCCCGGGGAAGTTTCGCTTGGAAGTCGGGCGCTGATGTGATCGCGGGATCCATCGCGTAGTCGGCCGGAACCGGCTTGCCTTCACGGATTCCCCAGCTCCCGGGAAATCCGGCTCCGGATTGAGACAGCACGTCGGAAATCCGGAGGTAGCTCCAGGTGGTGATCGCCGAGCGGGCACCATCTGCGCGAATGGCGATCGCACGCAGGATCGTCGTGTGGCTCAAGGTCAGCGGATTTCGATAGACCGCGGACGATCCGGGTTCGGGTGGGATTCCGTTGGTGGTGAAGAGCAGGGTCGTCCCGGCGGTGGCGCTGCTCAAATCGACGCGCAGCGGTTCCGAAAACCATTGGCCGGGGAGGGATGCCTTGGCTTCGGCCACGGTTTGGCCGGCAGCGAATGCGGGACAGGCGAGGGCGAGTGACAGCACCGTCTGCCGCCAAACTTGCCGTCGACGGTGGAGCCACTTCATCCGTTCAAACAGTCGGACCCGGTGACGCGGTCAAGGAAACTTCCGTCGGCGAACCGGAGTTGAAACCGCAGATCGCACTCCAACGATCCTTTCAGAAGAATGTACTGCGGATGGCGCGGATAGCGCAGATACGGAACCCTACTATTCGAGTCTATCCGCGTCATCCGTGTCATCCGCGGTCAAGATTCTTTGGAAGTTTCGCTGTCGTGCTCGGGTAATCTTCCTTTGCGGTCTTTGCGCAAACCACGGGATGAGTGGATTCGTTTGCCGCATGGCTGTGCTTCCCAAGCGCGGTTCGAAGTGTACCATTCGCGGGTTCCTTCCATGAAACCTACGGTTCCGGTAATTCCTTTGGTGGCGGCGCTGGCGGTCGGCAGCGGTGTCGGCTTCTGGGCGGGTCGGGTACCGCGTTGGGTGGAGTCGGGAGCGGTTCCAGGTGCGGTCGCAGCCGTTGTGCCAGTAGGTGAAGGAACGAATGCCGCGATGGCGAGAACCGGATCGGCGGTGCTGGCCCCGGGGGCGCTGGTGCCGGTGACTTTTGCCGAGCTGGATCGCGAACTTTCCCTGCTGGCCACGCTGGATCTTCACGCGCGGGGTGAACGCGTCCACGATCTGGCGCGGGCCGCCGTGCTGGAAGATCCGCCGGCGGTGCTTTCGCTGGCGGAAGCGAAGTTGCCGCCGATGGAGCTGGATGATTTTCGGATGGTGGTGGTGGCACGCTGGGCGCGGACGGATGCGATGGCCGCAATCCAGTGGGCACGACGACAACCGGCTTCGGTGAGGGAGCAGTTCATGAATTCCGCCGTCCAGACTTGGGCGCGGCGGGACGCAGCGGCGGCCTTGGATTATGTGGCGAAGATTCCCGAACTGGAGCTGCGGCGCAGTTTACGGCTGGCGGCTTTCACGGGACTCGCGGAGCGGGACGCGGAAGCGGCCTGGCTGTTGGTGGAGAAATTTCCGAACCGCGCGGAACGGGCGGACCTCGCTCGCGCGGTCCTGTTGGCGATGGCTCGACTGAATGCGCCCCGCGCGTTGCAGTTGGCCGTGGAGACGGGCGGCACGGATCGGTACGGGGCGCTGACCCAACAAGTCCTGAGCGTGTGGCTGGAACTCGACCCCAAGCGGGCGGGTGAGTGGTTGCGTCAACTGCCCGGCGGCCCACAGCGGAGTCAATTCGTCGCCGCGATGACGGGGGAGTTGGCGCGGGTGCAACCGGAACTCGCCGTCGATCTGGCCCGCTCCCTGCCGGCGGGTGCCTGGCGGAATCAAGCGCTTCTGGATGGATTCAATCAATGGGCCCGGTTGGACAATGATGCCCTGCTCCGCTGGGCGGCAGCGGCCAAGGATCCCGCCATTCTGCGGCTCGCCCGCTCGGCAGCGATTGAGTATTGGGCCGGTGCGGATCCGAAAAAGGCGGCCGCAATGTTGACCGCGAGCGGATTGGGACCGGGGGACCGGGAGAACGCCATTGGCCAGATTGCCCGGCAATGGGCGCAGCGGGACTCGGCCGAAGCGTTGACCTGGGCGCAGTCACTTCCTCCGGGTCAGCAGTTGGAGGCCATTCCCCTCATTTTGAGTCAACGGGCGATGGCCAATCCAAAAGCCGCCGTGGAGGAGGCGGAGCAGTTGTCGGACGCCCGGTTGCGTCGACGGGCGTTGCAGACGGTGGTGACCGAGTGGGCCGGGCGCGACGGGAGTGCGGCGGGTGCCTGGCTCATGGGGCAGTCGGACCGCCGCCTGGTGGCCGAGTTGGCGCCGGGAATCCTGCAGCAACTCGGGGAAACGGATCTGCCCGCGGCGGAAGCGTTGCTCAACCGGATGCCGAACGGTGACGCGCGGGTAAACGCCGTGGCCGCGATGATTGGCGGCCTGGCCAACGCGAATCTGCCCGGCGCCTTGGGAGTCATGGAGCGACTGCCCCCCGGTGCGGCGAAGGAACAGGCGATGGAACGGTTGGCGTGGATCTGGGTGCAACAGGATCCGGACGCGGCCGCGAAATATGCGTTGACTCATCCGGATACCGACGGGCGCTCCCGCCTGCTGGATTCGATGGCGACGAATTGGGCCAAGCGGGATCCCAGTGCCGGGATGGAGTTCTGGCAAAAACTCGGTGACGGGGAAGGTAAACGGGTGTTTGCCGACAGTTTTGCGCGGCAGTGGGCGGAATCCGATCCGGTTTCGGCGTTCAAATGGGTGAGTGCGCTCCCGGAAAGCGAGCAGCGACCGGAGATGATGACCAGCGTGATGGCGAGTTGGGCTCAACTCTCGCCCAACGAGGCGGCCACTTACGCGGGCCAACTGCCGCCCGCCTTGCAGGAGAGCGCCGTCCGGGCTGTCCTGCAGGCCTATGCCGAGCAGGATCCGGCGACCGGCGCCAAATGGTTGCAGACCTTCACGGATGACAACCTGCGGGGCAACGCCCAAAGTGTTTTCGTGAGCCAATGGGCGCAGCAGGATGCCGTTGCGGTGGGGGAGTGGCTGCTGAGTCAACCGGAAAGCCCTTCGCGCCAGGCGGCCATTGAAGAATTTTCCCGCGCGGTGGTTTCCCGCGAACCCGCTTCCGCTTGGGAGTGGGCGGGATCCATTGCCAGTGAGGAAAATCGCCTGACCGTCCAGCGACAAGTCATGGAACGGTGGATGCGGGTCGATCCGGGCGCCGCACTTCGGGCCATGGAACAGGCGAACTGGCCGGAGGCAACGAAGAACGAGTTTCGCGGCGGGCATTGACCGACCGCTACGCCTCCGTGTTCAGGTGCTGGGACCCACCTGCAGGAAGGCCACCACCAGAGCGGTCACAATGATGAGCGCGAGCACGATGCCCACGATCAGGAAGATCTTGTTCGCCTTGTCATCCTTCTTGCCAAAACCCGCGTTCTTGGTCATCACGACCGTCGCTCCCGCCGTGGGATCGAGCTTCACTGTCTGACGCGGTTGTTCACTTTGCTTCTTGCCCGTTTCGTAGCGCAACTCGATCTGGCCGAGGCGCAGAATTTGCCCGGGTCGCACCAGCGCTTCCTTCTCCGCAGCCACCTGGGCTTCGTTAACATAGGTGCCGTTGGTGGAGTTCATATCCTTGACGACGACGTCGTCCCCCTTCAGCCAGATTTCGCAGTGGTGCGAGCTCACACTCGGTTCGGCGATACACAAACGATTATCCTCCAAGCGACCAACGGAGGCTTTTTCCGTCGTGACGTCGAACGAGAGACCATTCAATCCAGGGCTGAGCACTACCAGTTTCGGCATAGGAGCTTTTGTCAGAATTAGAGGGTCCACCCGCTGGGGGTCAACCGGTGTTTGCTACGAAACGACTGTGCGGGTGTTGCCAAATTGTCGAACGGGCGCCGCGGCTCGGCGTCAGGCGCGACCTTCCACCATTTCGCGGAATTCCGCGAACAGCGGCGTCGAGTCGTGCGGGCCGGGAGCGGCTTCCGGATGGTATTGGACACAGAAGACGGGCTTCGTCCGATGGCGTAATCCTTCGACGGTCTGGTCGTTGAGATTAATACGGTTGACCACCACCTCCGCCGGCAATGAACCCGCATCAACGGCGAAGCCATGGTTCTGCGATGTGATCTCCACGCGGCCGGTTTCCAGATCCTTGACGGGCTGATTGCCGCCCCGGTGTCCGAATTTGAGTTTGAAGGTGTGGCCGCCCAAGGCCTGGCCCAGAAGTTGATGTCCCAGACAGATGCCGAACATCGGGATTCCGGTGTCCAACAAGGTCTTGATTTCCCGCACGATCCCGCCGAGGGCGGCGGGGTCACCCGGGCCATTGGAGAGAAAAATGCCCGCCGGTTGGCGCTTCAGGACTTCGCTCGCCGGCGTATGTGCGGGCACCACCACGGTCCGGAAGCCCTGCTGCCGCAAGCGCCGGAGGATGTTGTATTTCAGCCCGAAATCATAGGCCACGATGGGCAGATCGGCCGGCGGCATTGGCTTCCGCAGGTCCCGTGGTGCCTTGGCCTGTGTTTCCTTCGTCAGCATGAAGGCGCCGCTGTCCTGGTCTTGCGGATCCCAGTCGAACGTTTCCCGGTGGGTCACTTCGGAAACGTAATCGCGCCCTTCCATGCTGCCCCAGGCCCGGGCCCGGCGGATCGCCTCGTCCGGTTCCAGGCCTTCCGTCGAGAGGCAGCCCGGCAGGGCGCCGCCCAGACGCAGGTGTTTTACCAAGGCCCGGGTGTCGATGCCCTCGATTCCGGGAATCCCATATTCCAGGAGGTATTCGGCCAGGGAGCGGTCCGCGCGCCAGTTGCTGACGATCGGGCTGAGTTCCCGGATGACGAAGCCCGAGCAATGCGCCCGCCAGCTTTCCACGTCCTGGGCATTGACTCCGTAGTTGCCAATCTGCGGATACGTCATCGTCACGATCTGACCCCTGTACGAGGGGTCCGTGAGGATTTCCTGATAACCGGTCATGGACGTGTTGAAGCACACCTCGCCGACGGCGGTGGTGCGGGCGCCGAAGGATCGGCCTCGATAGACCGTGCCGTCGGACAGAGCGAGTAGGGCGGGTGAACTCATTTCCAAAATCCCCGCCAGTATGCGGGTGCCCACGGGTGGGTCAACGACGGGATGGGAGTTCGGGCCGCTCGGTCGGCTTGCGCGCCGGGGGGCCAGCCCTGGCATCGATTTATGCCCGCGGGACGTAGAATTTGATTGGCCGAAGCGCCCTGCATCGCCAGTTTGTCCTAGGTAATGCGTTTACTGGTCATCAATGAATTCGCCCGGTACCTCAACGGCGGGGCGAGTCGTGTCGTGGTGGAGACCCTGGAGGGTTTACACCGGCGCGGATGCACCGTGGGCTGCATCCACCACATGTTCGAGTCAGAATTGAGCCCCGATATCTGGACCCGCCGGATCGAAGCGCCGCAGCCGGTGGCGGCGCTTCGATCCGAGATGCTGGCGGCGATCGCGGAATTCCGTCCCGACGTCATCCAGAGTCACAGTTGGCAGGCGATTGCGAGTTACCCGGCCTGGGTGCCGCACTATGCCGCCTGCCAGTTCATTCATGACGCCAGTTGGTATTGTTCGGGCGGTAATCGATTTGATCGGACCTTGGCTTCGTGTCACCGCCCGCACGGCCTCGCGTGTCTCGCGTGGCACGTGTTGAAGGGTTGCAACGGCCGTTCTCCACTGGGGAATTTCAGTCGCTGGCAGGACACGCAACGCCGGCAAATCATCCGCGAATTCCCCCATATGCGCCTCCAGGTCGCTTCCCGGTTCATGGCCCGTGGGCTCCGGGAGAATGGATATCCGGAGTCCCGCGTGGACGTCATCCCGTTGTACTCGTCGATCCCCGCCCCTCCGGAGGAGGCGGTGGAGCCCGGGTTGGTCGTTTATCCGACCCGGTTGGTGGCGCATAAAGGAGTGCATGTCCTGATCGAAGCGCTGAGTCAGTTGCGGGATTTGCGCTGGCGGTTGGTGGTGCCGGGCGAGGGGCCGGATCGCCCGACCCTGATCCGTCTCATTGAGCGGCTGGGTGTGGCGGATCAGGTGGAGATGCCCGGGGAGCTGCATCCGCTGGGTGTGGCCGGCTGGTATGCGCGGGCGCAGATCGTTGCGTTCCCGGTTTTGCGGGATGAACCCTTTGGATTGGTGGGACCGGAAGCGATGGCGCACGGCAAGCCCATCGTCGCGTTCGCGGGTGGTGCGGTGGAGGAATGGCTCGTGCCGGGCGAGACGGGATTGCGCGTGGAATCCAAAACGGCGGGCGCCCTGGCGGCCGCGTTGCGGGAATTGCTCCAGAACCCGTCCCGGTGCCTCACCATGGGCGCGGCAGCGCTGGGGCGGCATGCCAATTTTACCCTGGAAGCCTATCTGGATCGATTGATTCCAAGTTTGGAACGGGTCCGGGAAACGGGTCCAAAAGCGCGGGCCTGAAGGCCGGCTGCCACGGGACCGCTCCGGGTGCGTGGGAGCGCGACCCGAATTCGCCGCCCCGCATGGCAGGCTGACGGGAGTCGCGACTACGACGCGTGGTGTTTCCGCGGATGCGCCTGCTTCACGATGGCCTCGCCCAGGGCATGAATCCGCTGACGGGCGGCAATGGCGTTTTCCCAGATTTGACGCCGGCCCGTCTCGCCTGCGGCCCGGACGGATTCAATCGCCTGCCAGAGGGCTTCTTCACCGGCCTGGTTGATGGGAACAAGCTGACGTTCCATGCCCACGCTGGCGGCGAAGTCGAGGCCCTTGTCCATGTAGCCTATTTGTACGGTCGGCAGCCCGGCGGCCGTGGCCAGAATGGCGCCATGGAGGCGCAGGGAAAGTACGAGGCCGCTGCCGGCGAGATAGCTCTGGAGTTCGCGATGGTCGGCGGGCAACAAGACGGTGCCCGCCGGAACTCCGGCTTCGGTGAGCAGTCGGGTCGTGGCCGCCTGATCGTGCGGCAACATGGCGAACGACCGGAAGCGGCACCCTGACTGGTGAAGCCGGCGGACCGTTGCGACCAATCCCGCCAAGTGTTCCCACCCCCAGTCCCCGGCCTGCGGCGTGGGGTTCTCCGGGATTACATTGAGACCGACCACCCGGGGATCGCCGGGTGGCGGGAAATGATTCAGTGTAAAAGCCAGCGCCGGATCCCCGAGCACCGTGGCCGCCCCGAAGCCCACCGCCTGAAGGCGCGCCACGGAGATGGGGCCGCGGACGGTCACCGCTTCACATTGTCGCAGCAGGGGCACCCAACGGGAGAGGTCCGGTTCCTGTGGCACCTGGTAGGAGCCCCGCCCGGCGCCCGTCCCCATGATCCACACCGGCAACCCTTGTTCCCGCGCAATCCGGACGGGACCGATCGCCATGTCATTCAGCAAGGTCCCGCCGCCAACCACCACGCCGTCCAGGAGGTGTCGGCCGGAAAGTCCGAGTCGGCCGAGCCGGTTTTCCTTGGCGGGGAAGAGATACGGCTCCAGTTGGCAGGTGGGCAGCGTCTGCGCCAGCGCTTCCGCCAGAGCGCGGTCTCCCACATTGACTGGATCGCCGAAGACGACACCCAGGCGTGGTCCCTTGCGGGGACTCATCCGCAGCCGCAAGCGGCGCCAGATCCAGCCGGAATTGGACGAGGGCAGGGTGAGCATGCTGACTAAGGTGTGACCCAGAAGCTGCGAAACTGGGTGTGGCTGTGCTTCCCGTCATCGCTGAGGACCAGCAGTCGGGGCGACTCGGCGGACCCAAAGACGGCTAAAGCCTCCGGGTTGGCCTGGCGGAAACCGGTATGTTCAATGCGTGAGGCGGAGGTTTCATTGGGTTTCCAATGATAAAGTCGGGCGGATCCGCCCCCGCCCGGGCGTCCGGCGATGCCATACCATTCCCGCCCGGACCAGGCGAGGTCGCGAATACCCAGATTGCCAAGATCCAGAAGCAACGGTTGGCCCAGCCGGGCCGGTTTGCCGTCGAGGATCTGGCGGGGATTCTTGATGGGCACGAGCAAGGCCTGGCCTTCTGGCACCGGGCTGCGGAAGCCCAGGAGCAATTCGTCATCGGGCCCGGCGGCGAGTCCCTCCAGGTTGACGCCCCCGTCATCCGGCGTGTGCGTGGCCGCCTCCTCGAGGTGAAAACGTCGTAATTCCGGCGCGGCCACCAGGTCCTCCAGAAGACGTCGATAAGGCCGTCCCACCACGCGGATCTGGAGCCGGGTCCCGTTGGTCACGATCTGGGTGCCAAACAGCCGCTGTCGATCGGGATGCGCCCGCCCATCCTTGCCGCGGCTGTGCGAGCCCAGCCAATAGGTGATGCTGCCCACCGTCGCCGCGCCTTCGATGTCCACTTCCCCGTGGCGATGGGCCAGCTGAAGCCAGACGCTGGCGTCGAACTCCAGTACCGGGTCGGCGCCATCGACCTGGTAAAGTCGAAGGCGGTTGTCTTCATCGCTGGCGGCAAAAAAGTGGGTGGCATCGACGGCCACCGCGGCGGAAGCGCTCCCCATGCCGGTGTGCGGGATGAAATCGAGTGGCGAACCGAGCGTGACCAGCGACAGCACCCACGGTCCAACAATTTGTATGATCTCACTGCACCACCGCGCTCTTCCCAGCATGCCAGAGACTGCGGGTGGTAGGTCGCCGGGTCAAAGGGTGGTTGGTGGCTTGGCGTTGGGTCCAAACTCCGGTTACGCTGGCGGCATGTTGGAGAAGCCGTTGGATGAAATTCCGGTCGCCACGCGTGAATTGTTCACGAAGGGCGTCAGTGCGATGAAGAAGGAGAATCTCGACTACGCCGTGACGTTGCTCACCCAATGCGTCAAGCTCGAACCCGGTTTCTTCGAGGCGCGTTCGGCCCTGCGGGCGGCGCAACACCAGCGGAAGGGAAAACGGACGGGTGGATTTTTTCGGAAGCTCATGGGGTCCGCCAGTTCGCTGACCAAGGGCCAGCTGGCGCTGCGCTCGAATCCGCTGGACGCCCTGTTGGTGGCGGAAGAGGTGTTGAACGAAGATCCCAGCAACGAGGCGGCGCACCGGTTGCTGGCGCAGGCGGCGATGGCAGCGCAACTGCCCAAGACGGCGATTCTCTCGCTCGAGATTGCCTTCAAGAACAAGCCCAAGGATCGTGTGCTGGCGGGGCAGCTGGCGGACGCACTGGGCGCGGTCGGTGATCGGGCGCGGGGCGAACGGATTCTGCGGGACCTGCTCGTCGATGATCCCCATGACCCGACGTTGAATGAAAAATTAAAGAACCTGCTCGCCACCCGGACGCTGGCCGAAGGGGGCTATGAGGAACTGTCGAGTGGCACCGGTTCCTACCGGGACATCCTGCGCAATCGCGAGGAGGCGGTAGTTCTGGAACAGGAAAAGCGGACGGTGAAGGATGCCGATGTCGCGGGTGGTCTCATCGCCCACTATCTGGCCCGCCTGGAAAAAGAGCCGAAGGATTTGAAGTTACGCCGGGATATTGCCGAGTTGTACGGAAACGGCGGTGATTATCCGCGGGCGATCCAATGGTATGAGAGCATTCAGGAAGTCAGCGGAATAAGGGATCCCGTGATTGCCAAATCCATTTACGACGCGCGCCTCGCTCAGTTTGATCAACGCCGGGCGAAGCTCGAGGTGACCGCGCCTGATTTTGCCGCCCAGGTGGCCGCCGTGGACCGCGACCGCCTGGAATTCATGCTGACGGACGCCAAGGCCCGGGCGGACGTGAATCCCAGCGACCTGCACCTCCGCTATGAGTTGGGCGAATTGTATTTGCGGGCCGGCCGGCTCGCCGAGGCGATCGGCGAACTGCAGAAGGCGCAGAACAATCCCAATCGTCGCATTCCGGCCATGTGCCTGCTCGGACAGGCGTTTGCCCAGCGTGGGATGAATGACCTCGCGGCGAGAAAACTGCAGGAGGCATTGAAGGAAAAGGTGGTGTTTGACGAGGAAGCCAAGGAGTTGCACTACCAGTTGGGCCTGGTGCTGGAGAAGCAGGGTAAGCGCGATGAGGCGGTGGAGCACTACAAGGTGATCTACGAACAGGACATCGGCTTCCGCGATGTCGCGGAACGGGTCGACTCCTATTATGCGACTCGGAGTTGATGCCCCACGGGAAATGTGCTGAAGTTCCGCCCGTGAAGCACTTTTCCAGTTCCATTTTCGTGGCCGTCCTCCTGGGTTTGGCCGGTTGCACCAGTCCGGGTGACGGCCTCGGCACGACCGGTTCGTCCCGGTCTCCGGGCCGATCAGTCAACCTTTTCAACGGGGTCAATCTGGACGGCTGGATCGTGGAACACGGTGGCACCTGGGAAGTTCAGTACGGTGAGTTGATCTGCCATCACGGCGTGGATTGGTCGACGAATCCGGAAAAAAGCGGGTCCTGGCTGCGCACACCGGGGGAATACAGCGATTTCATTCTCGAACTGGAGTACGCGGTGAATGCGAAGGGGAATTCGGGTGTTTTCATCCGCTCGGGTATTGAGCGGAATCCAGCCTTCACCGGCCATGAATTTCAAATCCTTGACGACGTGCACCTTGCCAAGCCGGAAAAATGGAGCACCGGTGCGTTGTACGACGTCCATCCCGCCTCCCGGGTGATGTCACGGCCGGCCGGCGAATGGAACGTGGTGCGCATTGAGGCCCGCGGCCGGCGGATTCGTGCCTGGCTCAACGGCGTGCAAATCCAGGACTACCCGAACGCCCGCAGCACCCGCGGATACCTCGGACTGCAAAATCACGATGACAAGGCCGTGACGCGCTTCCGAAATATTCGGGTGACCGAATTGTAGGGTCGTTCTCGCCGGAGTTGATTTCACCGATCGGCATTGGGGCGGCAGGAATACCGCGGCGGCGATTTCAATAGTCGTACAGGCCCGCATCCTTGCTGTACGGCTGCCCGCCTCCGCCCGGGACGTCCCCGCCCATGAAGCCACCGAGGACGTCCCCCATGTCGGCTTCAATTTTTTCCGGGTCTTCGCCGGCTTCAAGTCGTTTAATGGCGGTTTCCATTTCCTTGGGCATCGTCCCGGCGGGCATCATCGCCTTCATTTTTCGCAGCATGTGCGCCATGTGCTTCGGATTGTTTTCATCCATCTGATCCATGTCGCGCTCCAATTCGCCCATGGCGCGGGCGACGCGAGGATCCTCGAAGTCGGGCAGGCCTTCAGTGCCCGGCTCGCCGTCTGGCGCGGCCGGTTCGACGGCCTCGGGGGTGCCCTTCAGCAGGGCAAACCGGCTGATTTCCTTGGACAGATTCTTGGAGCCGCATTTGGGGCAGGACGGCGTCCCGATTGGTTGCGCCCGGCGGGACAAAAAACTGTAGATCCGGCGGCATTTTCGGCAGGCGAACTCAAAAATCGGCATTCCCGGAGCATGGCCCGCGGGCCGGACATCGCAAATCCCCGTCCAACGGTCAGCGATTTCCTGCAGCCCTGCATCCGCGCTTCTTTTGCAATTGACACCTTACTGGCAGGTTCAATGATAGGACGTTCTCAAAAATCTCCGCGCTGGGCCTTGCCTTTTTCCGGTGGGAATCGTTTCCATCGGTCGAAGCCAGGCGTTCTCGGCGACGATTGGAGTGGACGAATCACAGATGAAACATATTCAACAATTCCGCAGAGCGCGGGCCTATCTGGCAATCGGTGTCGCCGCCTTGGCGACCGCCGGTTTCTCGGTTCACGCCCAGAAGAGCGTTCTCCAACCCGGCGATCCAATCATCGCCTCCTCCAGCAACAGCCCGGGATCCGAAGGTGTCGCCAACGCCATCGACGGACAGCCCACGAAGTACCTCAACTTCGACAGTCGCACGCCGGCGCCCATCAAGCCGTCCGGCTTTGTGGTCTCGCCCAAGGTCGGTATCACCCGGGTGACCGGGATGACGATCCAGTCCGCCAACGACGCTCCCGAGCGCGATCCCAAGGTCGTGACTTTGGAAGGCTCGAATGACGATACAATCACCAGTTTCGCTGCCGGCAACTGGAAGTTGATCACCACGCTCACGGCGGATCCGTTCGCCGCCCGTTTTGCCACCCAGACGTTCAGCTTCCCAAACAGCAAACCGTTCAAGCACTACCGGTGGACGGTCGTGGAAACGGCCACGGCCAACGGCTGCTGCATGCAGGTGGCGGAAGTGGGTCTGCTCGGAACGGTGGTTCCGGGGGATGTGACCCAGCCCGGCGATCCGATCATCGCCTCATCGTCGAACAGCCCCGGCTCCGAAGGCGTGGCCAACGCGATTGACGGCCAGCCCACGAAATATCTGAACTTCGACAGCCGCTCGCCCGCACCGATCAAGCCGTCAGGCTTCGTGGTATCGCCGGCCATTGGGCGCACGCTCGTCACCGGGTTGTCAATCGAGTCGGCCAACGATGGTCCGGAGCGCGACCCGAAGGTTGTGGTCCTCGAGGGCTCCAACGACGACACGATCACTTCCTTCAGCAGCGGCACTTGGGAACAGATCACGCGGCTCGAAGACATTGCCTTCACCGCGCGTTTTGAAACCCAGACGTTCCTGTTCGACAATTACAAGCCCTACCGGCACTACCGCTGGACCGTGGTGGAGACGGCCACCGTCAACGGTTGCTGTATGCAGGTGGCCGAAGTCCAATTCCTGGGCACGGGCGCACCGAAAGATGTTACCCAGCCGGGGGATCCGATCTTCGCCTCCTCGTCGAACAGCCCTGGTTCGGAAGGTGTGGCCAATGTGATCGATGGCAAGCCGACGAAGTATCTCAATTTCGACAGCCGCACGCCGGAACCGGTCAAGCCGTCCGGTTTCGCTGTCAGCCCGAAAATCGGTGACACGGTCGTCACCGGCATGACGATTGAATCGGCCAATGACGGCCCGGAACGCGATCCCAAGGTTGTCCTGCTGGAAGGTTCCAACGATGACACGATCACGAGCTACAGCACGGGCAAGTGGGAGAAGATCGTTCAGATCGACAACGCCGCCTTCACCGCCCGCTTCCAAACCCAGGAATTCTTTTTCCCGAACCAGAAGTCGTACAAGCACTACCGCTGGACGGTGCTGGCCACGGCCACGGCCAATGGTTGCTGTATGCAGGTCGCGGAGGTGGAATTGCTCGCCGTCACCGGCGTCGATTGCGCCAAGGCGCGGTTCACCCTCCAGCCGGTCAACACCCCGGTACTCTCCGGTTCTACAGCGACTTTCTTCGCCGCCGTCAACGGTCCCTGGCCGCTTCGCTGGCTGAAGAATGGTGAAGCCATTTCCGGCGCGAACGCCGCGAGCTACACCACGCCTCCGATTACGGCGGCGAATGCCAATGACGAGTACGTGGTGGAAATCGTCGGTTGCGAGAAGAGCACGGCAGTCAAGGCGCAGATCTTTACGCCCTCCGCCACCAAGAGCATCGCCGTCAGTTTCAACGGCGGCGGTGCCAACGGCGCTCCGACGGCCCTCAACAAGGATGACATCGTCGGCGTGCAAGCCCAAGCTTACTGGAACAATGCCACGGCGGCCAGCGGCGATCTGCCGGACACCGCGGCCGATCCCGCCGTGCCGCTGCTCGACAGCGCCAACGCGGAATCCAGCGTCACCTTCAATTGGGCGACGTCCGGTAACTGGGGCGCGGGCACGGGCAACCAATCAGGCACGCAACGCATGCTCAATGGATTGACCCAGGACAATCCGGGCGGCGATCCGGCGACCTACACCTTCGCGAATGTGCCCGCCGGCAAGCACGCGATCCTGGTCTACGCGGTCGCACCGCCGCTGGTGTTCGAAGTGGTGTCCTACAAGGTCACGGGCAAGACCACAAAGACCTATTTCGCCCGGGTGAGCAACTCCGACGAATACAATGCCGCTCCCGGATTCTACCGGGCCACGAGCACCGACCTCAACAATCCGACCGTCTCCAACTTCATCCGCTTTGACGACGTCGAGGCGGCTGCGGATGGCACGATCGCGCTGGCCGTCGACACGATCACGACGGGTTCGGATCGGCACTCGGGTGTCAATGGCCTCCAATTGGTTCTCAATGCCGCCAATCCGGGCAATCCGCCGGTCGTCACCGCGGATCCCAAGCCCACCCTGGTCGAAGACAAAGGCA
>JAYTHD010000466.1:0-9758 GCA_043732975.1 Verrucomicrobiota bacterium | reverse complement strand
AGCCTCAACCGCTGTTGTAGAACCAAGCCATGAAGATTTACCCGCGTCCGGTTGCCGGCAAACGGGCCGCTTTGGGCCTCCTTCTGACGGTCACCGGCCTGCTCGCGTTGCCCGCAACGCCGGCCGCCGAATCGTCCTCCTCTTCCTCCACCGGTCGGCCGGGTGGATTCCAGTTTGACACCACGATCTCGCGGGAGGTTTGGGAGAACTACCTGTCGCCCTCCGTCAGCATGGAGGGCCTGCTCAATGGCCGGGGCGATCTTCAAGACAACCTCCGGATGTCTGGGACTGGTTGCGGGATACCGATACGAATGCCCATCTCCAGATGCCCGGCAGTCGCACGGCCACTTCGGCGGCCACCCGCTGGTACTTCGCCAATCATAGGAGCGACGCCGTCCCGAATGGTTCGGGCGACGAGACGGCCATTCGGAGCGTTTGGGTAAACGATGCGGCGAGGCTGAAGAAATAGGATTTAAGATTCCTGAATCATACAACGGCATAAAGGCGGCTAAGCCGGGACGGGGCGGCCTCCCCGGCAAGTCGATCGCGAAGGGCCGACTGGAGCACCGGAGGAAGTTTGACGGAGCACTGGGCCGGGCGCTGGAGAGCCGGCACACCTCTGGATTTCGATCAACGTGGCGGGGGTCTTTCATTTCGACATCTATCCGTTCATCCTGCTCAACCTCGCCTTCAGTCTGCAGGCCGCGCAGGCCGCCCCGTTGATCCTGCTGGCGCAAACGCGACAGGCGGATCGCGACAAGGCCCACGCCGATGCCGACGCCCGACACCGCGAATGTCTGGCCAATGCCAGCGAACAGCGACTGGCGGTGGCCGCGGAACAAACGGCGCTGATCCTGGAATTGATGGGTTGGAATACCGAACTGACGGAAGTCACCAAAACCCTGACCGAACAGATTCGAACGCTGACGGTGGAAGTTCATCGGCGAGTCACTGCCTGAAAATGCTCCCATAACCCGCCATCCGCGTCCCACCGTGCATATCCGCAGTTCCCCCTCCGGTGTCCGTGTTCAATTCCTTCAGGGCTGGTGAATTTGACCGGCAGACGCCCCGGGGTTACCCGACGGGGCAGCCCCGGGCGGGTGGATGCCAGGCCGTTGGGTCGGTGCCGGGGAAGGTGTCATCGGACTCGCCGGCCGCGCGCCGGTGTCGCGGATGAGCCTCCGTTCGAAATATTCCCGGGCGACCGCCGGAGGAAGTCGTCGCGGGTTCACTTCGCCGGACCTTCCCGTGGACATTTCCGCCTTTCCGTCTACCTTGACGGGACATGAAAGCGGATCCGAGAACCGGCCCGGATCTAATCCTTGCCACGAAGCCTTTCGCCAGGGATTCCACGCTGAAAAGCTGGTGGCACATTCTCTCCACGGGGTTGCTTCTGCTGGCAGCGCTGGCGGGGACACACTGGAATGTGAACCTGGCTGGGCAGATCGCGTGCAGTTTTTTGGCGGGGCTTTTGCTGCTGCGTTTTTTTGTCATCTACCATGATCAGCAGCACCATGCGATCCTCCCGCGCTCGCGAGTGGCGGAGGGGCTCATGCGCGTTTTCGGCATTCTGGCGTTGAGTCCGAGCAGCATCTGGCGCAGCTCGCACAACCATCACCACAGCCACAATTCGAAGCTTCGCGGCTCGCACATCGGATCGTTTCCGATCATGACGAAGTCGCAGTTCCTGAGTTCGCCCGCGTCGGTGCGCTTCAAGTATCTGTTCATGCGGCATCCGCTCACAATCCTCTTCGGTTACGTGTTCGTTTTCCTCATTGGGATGTGCCTCGGCCCTTTTTTGAATGACCCCAAGGCGCACCGCGATAGCCTCCTGGCGCTGCTCGTCCACCTCGCCCTAGGCGTGGCGCTCACCTGGTTTTGGGGTTGGCGCGGGCTCGTGCTGACGCAGACGCTCCCGCACTTCATCACCTACGCGATCGGGTCCTATCTCTTTTACGCGCAACACAATTTCCCCGGCGTGCGTTTTGCCGGTCGCTCCGGATGGACCTACAGCGACGCCGCGTTGGAATCGTCGAGCTACATGGAGACCGGACCGATCATGGGGTGGTTCACCGCGAACATCGGCTACCACCACATCCACCATCTGAACGCCCGGATTCCGTTCTATCGTCTGCCGGAAGTCCTCAGCAAGGTCCCCGAGCTGCAAACGCCGGGGCGCACGTCCCTGAATCCCGTCGAGATCTTCCGCTGCCTGCGCTTGAAGGTGTGGGACGTGGACGCCCAGCGGATGGTGGGTTTGAGTCGGGCGACCGCGAAAGTCTGATCCGGATCCGGATTCAACGAGTTTTCCTCAAATGCCCCACACGGCCTCTGAAGTCGCAATGATCGTCCAGGGTGAAGTGCTGGGCGACGCCACCCTCCTCCTCACCGGGCTCGGCGCGGCCGATTCCGCCCGTGCGGGTGAACTGACCTTTGCGGAAAAGGAAGCCCAGTTTCTTGCCGCCGAACAGGGCGATGCCGGAGTCATCCTTGCCGCGGCGCCGTTCACTTCCACGCGCAAGACGGTCATCCGGGTCGCCAACCCCCGGATCGCGTTTGCGAAAGCCCTGCCGCTTTTCCATCCCGCCGAGTCCTTCCCCCCGGGTCTGGATGCCACCGCGCAAATCGCGGCCACCGCAAAGATTGATGCCTCCGCTCACATCGGACCGCATTGCGTGGTCGGCGAAGAGGTGACCATCGGGCCGCGCTCCGTGCTCATGGGTGGCAACCATATCCGCCATGGCTCCAGTATCGGTGCCGACGCGCGCCTTTACCCGAATGTGGTCCTTGGTGATCGCACCCAACTCGGGGATCGCGTGACCATCCACGCCGGCAGCGTCATTGGTTCGGATGGTTACGGCTACGTCTTCGATGCCGGTGTGCATCGCAAGGTCCTGCAAGTGGGCAACGTCGTGATCCACCACGACGTCGAAATCGGCGCGAACACGGCCATCGACCGGGCCGCGCTGGGCAGCACCGTCATCGGCGCGGGTTCAAAGTTGGACAACCTCGTCCACATTGCCCACAACGTTGTCATTGGCCGCCATTGCCTGGTGATGGGCCAGGTCGGATTCGCCGGCAGCACGCATTTGGGCGACTATTCCGTGGTCGCCTCCCAGTCCGGTATCGCCGGGCATCTGAAGCTGGGTCCGCAGGCCACCATCGGTGCGAAATCCGGTGTCATGCGCGACATCCCCGCCAAGGGGACTGTTCTGGGCATTCCGGCCCAACCGGACAAGCAGACCAAGCGCCAGTGGATCGCCCTGCAGCAGCTCCCCGAAGCGCTGCGCCGCATCCGCGAACTCGAAAAACTCGTGGCCCGGATGGCGGATAAGCTCGGCATCCCGGCCGGGTCCAAGCCTGGAGCGGAGCCGGAATAGGGCGCCAGCGATAAGCCGGTGGGGAACCAGCGCTCCGGCCGTGCCGGCGCGGCATCGCCATGGCCCCGGTGCGACGGGAAACGATTTTCGGGGATGGCTGACGGGAAAGACCGGGCCGAAGTCCGCCCGAGTTTTGAACTACGGTGGATTGCCATCCAGGGGCGTGGGGAGTAGCTTCTCCACCGGCCTTGGAGCCGCCATGGGGCGGCGATGCAGGCCAATGATACCATGAATTCAATTCTCCGTACTGCACTGGTTGTCGCCATCATCTGGGCCGCTGCCCTCCTCCGGTCCCACGCGGACTTCTTTGACTTCCTGAAGCCAAAGGGCGCGTCCAGCCCGGATGTGGCCGCGCCCGCCCTGCAAAAGCTCTCACAGTCCCAGATGGTCGATGGCTTGAAGGAAGCGTTGGGCAAAGGGGTGCAGCAGGCGGTGGCGGCGTTGGGTAAACCCGACGGCTTCCTCAACGATTTGAAGGTGAAGATCCCGATGCCTGCAGGTCTGGAGAAGGTGGAGAAGACGCTGCGGACATTGCGGCAGGACAAACTGGCGGATGAATTCGTGGTGACGATGAACCGGGCGGCGGAACAGGCCGTGCCCGAGGCCGCCGCGGTGCTGGCGGATTCGGTGAAGCAGATGAACATCGCGGACGCAAAATCCATCCTCACCGGAACCAACAATGCCGCCACGGAATACTTTCAACGCACCAGTCGGACGAATCTCCACGCCCGCTTCCTGCCCATTGTACAATCGGCGACCGAAAAGGCGGGCGTCACGGGCTCGTACAAACGGATGACCGAAAAAGTGGGCGGCCGTTTCGCCGGACTGACAGGAAATCTGCTCGGTGCGGAGATGCCCAATCTGGACGAATATGTGACGGCGAAGGCGCTGGATGGCTTGTTCCTCAAGGTGGCCGAGCAGGAGAAGCTGATCCGGGAAAACCCGCTGGCCCGCACGTCGGATTTGTTGCGGAAGGTCTTCGGTTCGCTGGGCAATTGATTCCTGATTGAAGGGGATGGCGCGCCGGTGAAATCAGGGAAGATTTGGTTTTCTTCGGACCCGGTTTGGTTAACCTGAGGGTTCGCATGAAATTCTCATTCCTCCGCTTGGCAGGATTGGCCTTGGGTGCCGCCAGCCTGATTTTTTTCGCCGGTTGCACCACGACCACGCCCACGACCACGACGTCGTCCGTCGGGACCGGGCGTCACTTCAAGGGGCCCGTCGGCCTGCAATTGTACAGCTTGCGCGGTCAGTTCACCCAAAATGTGGCGGTCGGCATCCAGACCACCAGGAGCTTCGGCATTCACGAGGTCGAACTGGCCGGGCTTTACAAGCTCCCGCCGGGTGTGTTGAAAGACATGCTGACCGCGGCGGGGTTGCAACCCGTGAGCGGCCATTTTCCCTACGCCCGTTTTCGCGATGACGCCGAGGGCATTGCCACGGAGGCCGCGGCGCTCGGGTTGAAGTATGCCGGGTGCGCCTGGATCGATCATGCCGGGCCGTCGATCACGCCCATGGAGGCCCAGGCGGCGGCCGAGGTTTTCAACCGGGCGGGCGCGGTCCTGGCGCAGCGTGGGATCAAGTGCTTCTACCATTGCCACGGTTTTGAATTTGTCCCCGACGCCGCCGGCACCACGCCGATGGATATCCTGATGCGCCAGACCAACCCGTCCCAGATGTGTTTTGAAATGGACGTCGTGTGGGTGACCTATCCCGGACAGGATCCGGCCGCCTGGTTGCAGAAATATCCGGGCCGCTGGGAACTCATGCACCTCAAGGACCTGCGCCAGGGCGTGGCCACCGGCGTTCAGACCGGCAAGGGCGATCCCAATGACGACGTGGTGCTGGGCACCGGCCAGGTGAACTGGCCCAGCGTGTTGTCCGCCGCCCGGAAATACGGCGTGAAACACTATTTCATCGAGGATGAGTCGGCGTCGGTCGTGACGCAGGTGCCGCAGACGTTGAAATATCTGGAGACCGTGAGCTGGTAGGCTCCCGGCACCAGTCGCTTTGCTCGGGGCAGCCGCCCAAGACGATTCAAATTCCGTTTTTCGGTGAGTGGGGACTGCGTGTAGTCTGGTCGTACGTTCGCACCTATGAATTTTGTTTGGCTGTCTATTTTGCGACCCGTCGTGGGTCTGTGGGTCGGGGGTTTCAGTCTCGTGTCGCTCAACGCGGCGGCGGCGGTGTCCGTGGATTTCAATCGGGACATCCGACCGATTCTTTCCGACACCTGTTTTGCCTGCCACGGGCCGGATGACCACAAGCGCAAGGCGGACTTGCGGCTCGACTTCCCGGAGCGGGCGCTGAAGGGCGGGAAGTCGGGGCATCCCGCCATCGTGCCGGGCAAGCCGGACAGCAGCGAGCTGGTGCGGCGGATTCTGTCGACGGACCCCGAGGAGAGGATGCCGCCGCCGAATTCCGGGCGGAAACTGTCGGCGGCGCAGGCGGACCTGCTCCAGCGCTGGGTGGCGGACGGCGGACGCTACGCGCCGCATTGGGCCTTCGTCGCCCCGCAACGGCCCGCCCTTCCGTCCGTCCACGATGCCGCCTGGGTGCGCACGCCGCTGGATCGCTTTGTGCTGGCGCGGTTCGAGCAGGATGGCCTGAAGCCCCGCCCGGAGGCGGATCGGGCCGCCCTCCTGCGGCGTGTGACGCTCGATCTCACGGGCCTGCCACCGACCCTGGCCGAGCTCGACGCCTTCCTCGCCGACCACCGGCTCGATGCCTATGAACAGGCGGTCGAAGGCCTGTTTCATTCCGCGCACCATGGCGAACGCCTCGCGTTGGATTGGCTCGACACGGCCCGATATGCCGACACCCACGGGTATCACATTGATTCCGCCCGCGACATGTCCCAGTGGCGCGACGGGGTGATTGCGGCCTTCAATGCGAATCAGCCGTTCGACCAATTCACCCTGGAGCAACTGGCGGGTGATCTCCTGCCGGATGCCACGCCGGAACAGCGGATCGCCAGCGGTTTCAATCGCAACCACATGATCAACTATGAGGGAGGCGCCATTCCGGAGGAGTATCAGGCGGCTTATTTGCACGACCGGGTGAACACGACGGCGACCGCCTGGCTGGGCCTGACGATGGCCTGCGCGCAGTGTCATGATCACAAATACGACCCGGTCACGCAGCGTGATTATTACCGATTCTATGCGTTTTTTAATACGATCGACGAAACCGGCCTGGACGGGCGCTACGGCAATGCCCGCCCGCTGTTGAAGCGGCCTTCCACGGAAAACCAAGCGGAGCTGGAACGTCGTCGCCACGAGGTGCAGGCCCTGGAAGCGCGTTTGGACGGACCGGCATTGGTCGCGGAACAACTCCTGTGGGAGCAAAGTCTGATCTCGGGTGAGGACCCGTCGCCGTGGCGCACGCCGGCGAAGTGGGAATTGAAGAGTCTGGCGGGCACGGAATTTGAATCGCTGGCGGACGGTTCCAATCGGGCACGCACGCCCGCTGCGGAGCAGGACACCTATCGCGTCCAGATCGAGGCGGAAGCGGGTCGCCCGATCTCCGCCGTGCGCCTGGAGATTTTGCCCGATGGCCAACTCCCCAGTGGCGGGCCCGGTCGCTTCGAGAATGGCAATATCGCGTTGACCGAAGTCCGGGCGGAGCGGGCCGACACCCATGAAGCGCTGAAGTGGCGTTCGGCGAAGGCCGACTTCAGTCAGGAGGGCTATCCGATCGCCCAGGCCATCGACGGCCGGCCGGAGACCGCATGGGCCATTCTGCCGCAGGCGGGGAAGGCCCACGAAGCGATCTTTGAACTGGACTCGCCCTTGACTCCGGAGGCGTCGGGCAACGTGCCGCCCCTGCAGGTGGATTTTGTTTTTGGAGCCGGCTTTCCGCGCCATCAGCCGGGTCGCGTGCGGTTCATGGTCGGCGATTTCCCGCGGCCCGGCGTGAAGGCGCCGCTACCGACAAATATCGTGGCCTTCGCCCGGCTTCCCGCGGCGCGGCGCACGCCGGAACAAGCCAGGGAATTGCGGGATCATTTTCGCAAAGAGATTTCTGCGGGAGCGAAAAAACTGCGGGGCCAAATCGAGGTTGCACGGCGGCAGCGGGATGAGTACGAGCGGGACCTGCCCAGTGTGATGGTGATGGGCGAGATGGCCCAACCGCGCGACACATTCATTCTGATTCGCGGCGATTACGACAAGCGTGGCGACAAGGTTCAGGCCGGCACGCCGGCGTTTTTGCCGCCCTTGCCTCCCGACCAGCCGGCGAATCGACTGACCCTGTCGCGGTGGTTGGTTTCGCCCGAAAATCCGCTCACCGCCCGCGTGATTGTGAACCGGTACTGGCAGATGCTCTACGGTGTGGGGTTGGTGAAATCGGCGGAGAACTTCGGCTCCCAAGCCGACTGGCCTTCGCATCCGGAATTGCTTGACTGGCTGGCGACGGAATTCGTGCGCAGCGATTGGGATGTGCGGGGATTGCTGCGGCTGATGGTGACCAGCGCCACCTATCGCCAAAGCTCCGCCGCGCCGCGCTCCCTGGTGATGGAGGACCCGGAGAACCGGTTGCTGGCGCGCGGACCCCGTTTCCGTTTGCAGGCGGAGGCCGTTCGCGATCTGGCGCTTCACGTCGGCGGCCTGCTGCAACCGCGCATCGGCGGCGCATCGGTCCTGCCCTATCAACCGGCGGGACTTTGGGAGGAGCTGATGTCGCGGGGTGACAACGATGCCTTCACCGCCCAAAAATATGTGCAGGATCACGGTGAGAAATTGTACCGGCGATCCATGTACACGTTTTGGAAGCGGACCTCGGCGCCGGCGAATCTGACGACGTTTGATGCGCCCGACCGTCAGGTCTGCACGGTACGCCGGCCACGAACGAACACGCCGTTGCAGGCGTTGGCGTTGTTGAATGATACCACGTACGTCGAAGCCGCGCGGCACCTGGCCGGGCGCATGCTGGCGGCGGAAAAGGATGAGCGAAGTCGGATTACGCATGGCTTTCGCCTGGCCACGGGACGGCTGCCGTCGGCCCGGGAAATCGATCTCCTGGCGCAGCTCTACCGCGATCAGTTGAGCCGCTTCCGCGCCGATGAAAAGGGCGCCCGGGAGCTTCTGGCGGTAGGCGAATCGGTGTTGGGTCCCGTCGCGGATCCCGCGGCCCTGGCCGCGTGGACAATGGTGGCCAATGCGCTGTTGAACCTGGATGAAACCATCACCAAGGGCTGAAAGACTTTTGTATGCTTCCTGAATCCACCCTGCGGGACCGGCTCACCCGGCGCGCGTTTTTTGGGCAGTCAGCCATGGGCCTGGGCCACGCCGCCCTCGCCTCACTGCTGGGCCCCGCCCTGCTGCGGGCTGGCGGTGCGGTGCCGGCAGCGGCATCCACTGGTGTGCTCCCGGGACTTCACTTTGCCCCCAAGGCGAAGCGCGTCATTTACCTCTTTCAATCCGGCGGGCCGTCGCACATCGACATGTTCGATTACAAGCCGGCGCTCAAAGCACATCACGGGGAGGAACTCCCGGCGTCCATCCGCAGGGGCCAGCGCGTGACCGGAATGACCAGTGGGCAGAAGTCGTTTCCCTGCGTCGCGCCGATGTTTTCCTGGAAACAACACGGAAAGAGCGGCGTGTGGCTCAGCGAACTGCTCCCGCACATCGGCGGCGTGGTCGACGACGTCTGCTTCGTCAAGACGATGTACACGGAGGCGATCAATCACGATCCGGCCTGCACCTTCATCCAGACCGGCAGCCAGCAGGCGGGACGACCCGCCCTGGGGGCGTGGCTGAGTTACGGCGTGGGTAGTGAAAACGCCCAATTGCCGGCTTATGTGGTGATGATTTCCCAGGGCAGCGGCAACAAAACCGATCAACCGCTGAGCAGCCGCTACTGGGGCAGTGGCTTCCTGCCCGGACAACACCAGGGCGTGCGGTTCCGTTCCCAGGGCGATCCAGTTCTCTACCTCACCGATCCTCCGGGCGTCAGTCGGGACGCGCGTCGCTCCATGCTGGATACGGTGGGGGCGTTGAATCAATTGTCGGCGGAGAGCGTGGGGGATCCGGAGATTGATGCGCGGATTTCCCAATACGAAATGGCCTTCCGCATGCAGGCGAGCGTGCCGGAATTGACCGATCTTTCCGCCGAGCCGGCGCACGTCCGGGAGGCCTATGGAATCAAAGGAAATCCGACCGACGGCGGTTTTGCGCGGAACTGTCTGCTGGCCCGGCGCATGGTCGAACGGGGCGTCCGCTTTGTGCAACTGATGCACCGCGGCTGGGATCAGCACGGGGATCTGCCGGGCCAGATCCGGGGACAGGCGCGGGACATCGATCAACCGAGCGCGGCCTTGGTGCAGGACTTGAAACAGCGCGGTCTGCTGGACGACACGCTGGTCATCTGGGGCGGCGA
>JAYTHD010000465.1:0-3208 GCA_043732975.1 Verrucomicrobiota bacterium | reverse complement strand
ATTCTCCGGGTTGGCCTTCACATCCATCGTCACAATACCGGCATTTTCCGCGCGCTCCCCGACGCGATGATAAACGAGGCGAAGATCCTTGGTGGCGAATTCCGACAGATCCACCCCCGCGCCATCCGAGAACAAATGAATCTCCGCATCCGCCTTTTCCCGGGTCAGCGTCTCCGCCACCCGCAAGGCCTCGGCCAGACGAGTGGGTGAATCGGTGACCCGCGCGTCGTGGAGGGCCCGGCGCAAGGCGGCCTTTTCCGAAGTCGCACTCTGCCGCACCTCGGCATTGGCACCGGCGATCATGATCAACATCTGCTGATTCTTCGCACCGAAGCCGGATTTCAGCCCATCGACCAATTTCAAGGCACCTGCCCGGGCTGCTTCAAAACGCGAAGGGGTCACGTCGGTGGCCTGCATGGACGCGGAGGCATCCACGATGACCACCTGCAAACCCGCCTCGCCCGCGGTCCCGGAGAAATAGGGTCGGGCCAGCGCGAGGACCATCAAGGCCATCAACAGCAATTGCAGCCACAGCAGCCAGTTCTTGCGCAGCCGTTGCAGCGGGGCACTGGCCTGGGTCTCGGCCAGGAACCGCTGCCACAAGAGCGTGCTCGGCACCACGCGGACGAGGCGCTTCCGTTTCAGCAGATAGAACAACACCACGACGGGGAGCGTCGCGGCGAACACGAAGGCGAAGGGCGTGAGAAAACTCATGACCACACCTCCTGAGCCCGCAGTTGTTTCAAAAGGAGAACGGACAAATCCGTCGCCGAACTCACACTGAAGAAACGAATGCCGCGGGAACGACAGAATTCCCGCAGGCGCTGCACGTAATTCGCCACGCTCTGTTGATACGCCTGCAGCCGGAATTTGCCGAACGTGACCTCCTGCTCGACGCCGGTTTCCGAATCGACCAGGCGCAGATCGCCAAACGCCGTGGGCGCCAGTTCCTCCGGCGCCAGAATCTGCACCGCATTCACCTGAAATCCGCGGCCGACCAACGCCTTCAAGCCGACTTCATATCCGGCCGGATCCAGGAAATCGCTGAGCACGAGCGCCACGCCGGTCTGGCGCGCTTCCATCGCCCCGCGGGTCAGTGCGGCATTGAAATCCGCGACTCCACCCGCCGTGACGGCAGCGAGGTTTTGAAAATAGGTCATCGCCGCCTTTTTGCCCCGCACGCTCCGGAGCGCCCCGCGTACGGCCACCTCGCGGCTGACCGCGTCACTCGCCGGTTCGGGAAAAATATGGACCGACACCCGGTCGAATCCACACAAGGCCACGTAGCCCACCGCCGCGGAGAGTTGCCGCGCCAGGGTGAATTTGGCGGGTTCGCCGTAATTCATGCTTTCGCTGGCATCCAAGAAGATGCGCACCGGCAGTTCGCGCTCCTCCTCGTACAATTTGAGAAACAGTTTGTCGAGCCGCCCGTAGAGATTCCAATCCAGGTACCGCAGATCGTCGCCGGCCACGTAGTTGCGATGATCGGCAAACTCAACGCTCAGGCCCCGCGCGCGACTGCGCCGTTCTCCCTTGATCGAACTCTTCGCCCGCCGCGCCGCCAGCAGTTGAAGTTGCTCGAGCCGCCGCATCAAATCCGCCGTGATCAGCGCACTCATGGTGACATTTCCCACATCCCGCCCGGCCCGGCCCAACTAAGCGGCCAGATCGCCCGCATCGCGGGGCACGTCCCGCAGAACCTGGGCCACCACCTGATCCGTCGTGACCCCTTCCGCCTCCGCCTCGAAATTCAGGATCAGCCGGTGCCGCAAGGCCGGTGCCGCCACGGCCACGATGTCGTCATAACTCACATTGAACCGACCCTGGGTCAGCGCACGGACCTTCCCCGCCAACGTCAACACCTGGGCCGCCCGCGGACTGCTTCCGAAGCGCAGGAATTGGTTGGTAATCGGGGCGGCGGTCGCGGTCTTGGGATGGGTCGCGAGGACAATCCGCACGGCAAAATCCTTCACATGCGTCGCCATCGGGACCTGTCGCACGAGTTTCTGCAGTTCCAGCAGTTCGGGCCCCGAGATCACCTTGTTGGGCGTGATCTTTTCCCCTTCCGTCGTCCGGTTCAAAACCTCGGTGAGTTCCTCCCGGCTCGGGTAGCCCACCAGCAATTTGAAAAAGAAACGATCCAACTGCGCCTCTGGCAGCGGATACGTCCCCTCCTGATCGATGGGATTCTGCGTGGCCAGCACAAAGAACGGCAACGGCAACGGCCGCACCGCACCACCGGCGGTCACCTGACGTTCCTGCATCGCCTCCAGCATCGCCGACTGCGTTTTGGGCGTGGCCCGGTTGATTTCGTCCGCGAGCACGATGTGGGCGAACACCGGTCCCTTCTGAAACTGGAATTCACGACCGCCGGAAGGCTTCTCCACCACGAGATTGGTCCCGAGAATATCCGCCGGCATCAGATCCGGGGTGAATTGCACCCTGCTGAAGCTGAGATCGAGCACTTCGCCGAGCGTCCGGACCAGCAGCGTCTTGCCGAGTCCGGGGACGCCTTCCAGCAGGACGTGTCCGCCGCCAAAGATCGCCGTGAGGGTACCGTGGACGATTTCATCCTGGCCGACCATCACCCGGCCGATCTCGGCTCGGGCGCTGGCGTAAACGGTGCGAAACTGGGCAATGGCTTCTTCGGTGGTCATGACACGTGCGATTCTGGTGCAATTGGACCGGCAACTACCGGTTTCGTTCCAAGAGCAAAAAGCTTGCCCGCCCCCCGCCCCCCCTGGCAAGCGGCAAGAGTCCGAACTGCGCCTTCGCACCTTCGTCCACCACCTGAATTTCTGGTGCGGTCCCGCTCCATTCACTCCGGCGCGCTCGTGAGATCCCAAACCTTCTTGCCATGTTGTCTCCAGCACCGGAACACGCCGCAAAATAAACGCACCCGCGAACGCAACATTTCCCCTTCCGCGTCGAAAAGCAAATTCTTGCTATCAGTCAAAATCACGTTGCTCCATCGGCTTCAGCGGCGCAAAGTGCCCACCAATGAACGACAGCGCGAAAGCAAATCCTTTCCGCGGAGCCTCCCCCCCATGTGGGCTGAGTTCATGAAAGAAACTCCGTTGGCTTGAGTCCATAATGGGCAAAAGGAGGTTTTCTTAACCTGTTAATCCGCAATGAACTGAGAAATGAGTTCCTTAAGAGCGTCGAAAAGCAAATTCCTGCTATCAGTAACTTTGACGCGCCCCCGCAA
>JAYTHD010000464.1:0-23431 GCA_043732975.1 Verrucomicrobiota bacterium | reverse complement strand
ATGGGCGGTGGCGGGGGTGCCTGGCGGCCGGTCGGTGGTGGTGGTGGTGGTGGTGGTGGCCACGCGGGAGGGCATCCCGTTGGTGGCGGTCGGCATCGCTGACAGCTTGGCTGTCAGTTGGACGGGGCAATCCCAACCTCCACTCGATCCTGGCATCCATGCTGGCAATCCCGCGCCAAGGTCCGTAGCCTCCGGGATGAGATTTTACCGCCGATTTTTCAACGCCGTTTTCTATTCGTCTACGGTCATCGGCGCCGCCTTGCTGCTTGGGGTTCTGGGATACCATTTCATCGCCGGATTTGAGTGGATCGATGCCGTGCTGAATGCGACAATGATCCTCACCGGCATGGGACCCGTGGGCACGTTGACGACGTCTGCCGCAAAGCTGTTCGCCAGCGTCTACGCGCTATTTTCCGGCTTGGTCTTTGTCACCGCGAGCGGCATCATCCTCTCGCCCATGCTTCATCGGGTGCTGCACCAATTTCATGCGGACGATCGGGATTTGCGCTGATTTCGGTCCCGATGCCGGGAGGGTTCGCCCGCGATTGGATGGTTCCCATTGGTGCCAGACGCCGGAATGCCGCCATACTTGCCGGGCATGACACATGGCAATCGTGGAGCTTAGCGAAAAATTCTTCCAGCAGGCCGCTGGTTGGGAAGTCATGATGCAGGCGCGCTCACTGCTGGCGGCCGGCAAGGTGCTGTCCGCCAACTTCACGCCGCCGGTCCTCAAGGGCGCGGTCATTGCCGGGGAATCGAGCATCCGCACCGGGTTGGTGATCCAATCGGTTTCTGAGATCGAGAACTTGTGTCCGTGTCGCGATGCCCGTGAGCGGGGAATCATTTGCGCCCACGCCGTGGCGGTGGGATTGCACCTGCTGAAGGTCGTGTCGCCGACCGAGGCAAAGCCGGCCGGCCCGTCGCCGACGGGTACCGCAACCGCGGCGAGGCCGGTGCTGCGTTCATCGAG
Source organism: Verrucomicrobiota bacterium (assembly GCA_043732975.1). Lineage (GTDB taxonomy): Bacteria > Verrucomicrobiota > Verrucomicrobiia > Limisphaerales > UBA9464 > CANIZL01. The sequence continues at coordinate 22,461 of JAYTHD010000464.1, read as the reverse complement.
GGATCCGGTGCAATTACGGCGAAGCGAGACCGGGGAAGACCTGAGCGTTCATGTCCTTTTCCCTCCGAATTTCGCGGAGGCACTGGCCCAGGGTGCGGCGGCACGGTTGTCGGTGGTGTTCGAGGGCGTTCATGCACGCGGTCGTTCGCCTCTGAGCGCCCTGACCAAGTCGGGTCCATTTCGTCTTTCCAAAGAGGACGCGCGACTCCTGGACGCGGCGGAACGGATCGCTGGCGGGGACACCCCAGGCATCGCGCAATTTACGCCCGCGCAACTCGGGACGTTGTTGCCGGAGTTGGTTGAGCATCCGCGGGTGATGTGGGGGCGAAACCAAGCCCTGCGCATCACCCGGGAGGCGCTTTCGTTGCCCCTGGAGGCCCGGCTGGAGTCCACGGGGGAAATCACGCTGGCGTTGTCCACGACCGTCCCGGTGCCCCGGCTGCTGCGGAGTGAGACCGATGCGCTGTGGGCCTGGTTGCCCGGGGCCGCCCCGCGGTTTGCCCCGGTGGCCTTGCCGGCGGCCTTTTCCGATCTGGTCGATCGGCCGCGACGTTTCCCCCGGAGTCAGGTGCCGGATTTCCTGCTCCAACTCTGGCCTGCGCTCCAGGCGATGGGAGCGGTCACGGCAAATTTCCGCGCCGAGGATTTCACCCTCAAACCCACACCGCCGCGCTGGCTGTTGAGTTTGAGTGGTGGGCTCGCGGGCCTCACGGGCACGCTGCAAGCCAGCTATGGCCCGAGAATCCTGACCATCGGCGTGACGGCTGCCGACGACGCGGCTTGGATTCCTGATGTCGCGGATCTGCGCCGTTACGGCGGACGGGATCGCGCGGGGGAAGCGTCGGCGGCCGCCCGGATGCGACAGGCCGGATTCGCCGGACCGAATGCCGCCGGACGGTGGCAACTCCTGGGCCAGGAACGGGTGCTGGCGTTTTTCGCCCGCGACTACGGTCGCATGCAGGCGACCTGGGAGGTGACGCTCGACGAACAGCTCGCGCAGTCGAAGCGGAGGAATCTGGAGCCGATCAGTCCGGAGTTTCGGATCACTTCCAGCGGCGAGCGGTGGTTTGATCTGGAGGTCAGCTATGCTTCCGAGGGAGGTGAGCGCTTCACGGCGGCGGAAGTACAGCAGTGGTTGCGGGGCGGGGGAAGTCGGCGCTTGAAAAACGGGAAGATTGCCGTGCTCGACGCCGAGGCGCTGGGTGAGGCGCAGGAAGTCCTGCGGGATTGTGCCCCTCAACAAGTCGGTGGTCCGGACGGCGGCACGCGATTTCGCCTGGCGACCGCGCAGGCGGGTTTTCTCGAGGCGTCCCTGAGCCAGGCGGGACTGGCGGTGCAGGCCCCGCCCGCGTGGCGCGAACGGGTGCGGTTTCAATCCGGCGAAGCCCAGCTCACCTGTCCGCCGCTGGGCCCGTTGGAAGCGATTTTACGGCCTTATCAAAAGCAGGGTGTCGCCTGGCTTCGTTTTCTGCGGGTAAACAGTTTTGGCGGCGTGCTGGCGGATGAAATGGGGTTGGGGAAGACGTTGCAGGTGCTGGCGCATCTGAGCATCCTCCGCGCCGCCCAGGCGGGGTTGTCGCCGTGTCTCGTGGTGTGTCCGACGACGCTCGTCTTCAACTGGGCGGCCGAAGTGCGAAAATTCACCCCGGAACTGCGCGTGCTCGTTCTCGCCGGACCCCAACGCCATGCGCGGTTGGCGAGCATTCCGCAATTTGACCTGGTCATCACCAGCTACGCACTCATCCGCCGCGACGCGGAACGGTATCCGGAACTGGCGTTCGATACGGTGATTCTGGACGAGGCGCAGCACATCAAGAATCGCCGCACCCAGAATGCGGTCGCAGTGAAAAGAATCCGCAGCCACCACCGGTTGATCCTCACGGGGACGCCGCTCGAGAATTCCGTGTTTGATCTGTGGAGCTTGTACGACTTCCTGATGCCGGGTTATCTGGGCCAGGCTCAGGATTTCCGCGAACGGTACGAAATACCGATCACGAAGGAACGCGATGCCGCCGCGATGGCACGACTGGGTCGGCGACTCCGGCCGTTCCTGCTGCGACGGCTCAAGCGCGAGGTGGCGAAGGAGTTGCCGGCGAAGCTGGAACAGGTGGCCTACTGTGAACTCAACGCGGACCAGGCCGCATTGTACCAGCAATTGCTCGCGGCGACGCGGAAGGAAGTGCTGGAGGCCACCGGCGAGGCGGGTCTGGCGCGGAGCCGCATGCTTGTGCTCACGGCACTCCTGCGCCTGCGTCAGGTGTGCTGCGATCTGCGCCTGCTGTCTCCCGGGACCAAGGGCGCGTCCCATGGGGAGGACGACGGCAGCAGCGCATCCCCCGCGGAGATGTCCGGCAAGGTGGCCCTCTTTGCCGAGCTTCTGGACGAGAGCCTGGACGGCGGTCACCGGGTGCTCGTGTTCAGTCAGTTCACGACGATGCTTGGTCTGCTGAAGGAACATCTCGACGCGCAGGGAACGAAATATTGCTATCTGGACGGCGCGACCGTCCATCGGGGGGCGGAGGTGGAACGATTCCAGCAGAGTGAGGAGATTCCCGTGTTTCTGATTTCACTGAAGGCGGGTGGCGTGGGCCTCAACCTCACGGGTGCGGACACGGTGATTCACTTTGATCCCTGGTGGAATCCGGCGGTGGAGGATCAGGCCACGGACCGGGCGCATCGGCTGGGACAGACCCGGGTGGTGACCAGTTATAAACTCATCACGCGGGGCACCGTGGAGGAGAAGATTCTTTCCTTGCAGCAAAAGAAGCGGGAGATCATCGCGGCCACGCTGACAGGAGAAGAGGCGCTGGCGGCGAGTCTCAGTTGGGAGGAGATCCAGGAATTGCTGAGTTGAGCCGGAGCCGTGGCAGTGGCGGTGGCGGGCGCCCTTTTACGCGAATGTTCCGCAAAACCCCTTCGCTTCTCCGGGTTTCTTCACGAGCATGGACAACGCATTCGATATGGAAGCTGGCATGCGCAACCCGCTGTACCGCCTTTCGGATGGGTCATTGGCATGATTGAACTCATCGATCTCGCGAAGTCTTTTGGCCGGGTGGAGGCCGTTGCCGGCATCACCCTGACCGTGCCGCGGGGAGAGTTTTTTTGTGTCCTGGGGCCCAACGCGGCAGGCAAGACCACCACCATCAAGCTTCTCGTCGGCCTGTTGCGGCCGACCCGCGGCTCGGCACGGATTGCGGGCTTCGACGTGCAAACGCAGCCGCTCGAGGCCCGGCGGCGACTGGCCTATGTTCCGGACTTTCCGTTTCTCTATGACAAACTGACGCCGCTGGAATTCCTCCGGTTCACGGGCCAGCTCTATCGCGTTCCGGCGGAGCGGTCGGAGGCGGCGATCAGCGAGTTGATCCGCCGATTTGGGTTGGGGCCGTTTTTGCATCAAACGATTGATTCGCTTTCCCACGGCACGCGCCAGCGGGTGGCGATTACCAGTGCCTTGTTGCACGATCCGGAGGTCTTTGTGATCGATGAGCCGATGGTCGGGCTCGATCCACACCATGCCCAGGTGGTGAAGCAGGTCTTGAAGGATCGATCACGGGGTGGCATGACGGTTTTCCTCAGCACCCATCAGATCAATGTGGCCGAGGAACTCGCGGATCGGGTGGGCATCATCCATCGCGGACGGTTGGTGGCGGTGGGCACGGCGGCGGAGTTGCGCCGGCAGGCGGGGACCGATGGCGCGTTGGAACGTGCGTTCCTTTCGTTGACGGAGGGGGACGCGGAAGCGCCGGAGAATGTGGGCGAACTCGTCGGTCGCAACGGCATATCGCCCGGCTGACGTGCGCCATGGATTCGTCGCTCAAGTTGTTGTTGCGGGTTAATCTGGTTTCCGGATGGCGACGGCTGCTCTCGGTGCGGACCCAATCGAAGCTGCTGGTCGCCCTGATCAGCGCGTTTCTCGGGGGCTACCTGTTGTTTTCCTACGGGATTTTTCGCTATGGATTGGGGTTCATCAGCCGGTTTCCCGGGTTGGGACCGCTCCTGGTGGAGCGGTTGCTGTTTCTACTGTTCGGCTTTCTGTTCGTGCTGTTGTTGCTGTCCAATTTGGTGATTGCGTACACCAATCTTTTTCGGAATCGGGAGACGGAATTTCTGCTGACGGCGCCGGTGTCCGCCCAGACGGTGTTTCGCTGGAAATGTCTCGAGAGCATGGTGCTGTCGTCGTGGGCGTTTCTGTTTTTGATCGCGCCGCTGCTGGTGGCGTACGGGCAGACGGCCCGTGTGGCCTGGCACTTTTATCCGGCGGTCGCCGTGCTGGTCGGTCTCTTCATTGTGTTGCCGGGCCTTGCCGGTGCGACGGCGGCCCTCTGGCTGGCGCAACATCTGGACCGGCGGATGTTTCAGGTGGGCGCGGCGTTGGTGTTGTTTGCGGGAGTGGCCTGGATGGGGTGGACGCTGCGGCCGCAGGTGGTCGTGGACGAGCCGTTGGACACGCGGGTCCTGGGCGTGATGGATCGACTGCTCAACAACACGCGCCTGGCCCAGGCACCGTGGCTTCCCAGCTACTGGTTGAGTTCCAGCGTGCAGAACTGGGCGGAGGGCGCCCTCAGCACGGCGGCTTTCTTTGCCCTGGTGCTGGTTTCGAACGTGCTGTTCTTCGGAATGCTCGCGTTTACCCGGACGGGAGCGGCCTTCGTTGCGGCTGCCGATTTGGTGCAGAGCCGCGGGGGGCGGTTGAGTCGGTGGGGATGGTCCCGGATTCTGCGCCGTGAGGCCGCGGGCGGGTCCTTTCCGCCCGATCCCCTGGATCGGTTTCTGGCCCGGCTGGGCCTGCGTCCGGAGACGCGGGCGCATGTGGCCAAGGATCTCCGCCTCTTTTTCCGCGATACGACCCAGTGGGGCCAGACCGTGCTCCTGTTCGGATTGCTGGCGATTTATGTGGTCAATCTCCGACAATTCACCCGGCAATCGGACGGGGCCTTCTGGTTGAACGCGGTGGCGTACCTCAACCTGGGTGCCTGTGCGCTGAATGTCGCCACGATCTCCACGCGTTTTGTCTTCCCGCAATTCTCGCTGGAAGGGCGGCGCGTCTGGATTGTGGGACTCGCGCCGCTGGGGTTGCCCAGGGTGCTGGCCTTGAAGTGGCGACTGGCCGCGGCGTTGTCGTGGCTGCTCGCCATTCCGTTGATGGTTTTGTCGACGCGCCTGCTGCACCTGGGTTGGCCGCGAACCCTTTTCTTCGCCGTGGCGATCACGGTGATGACCCTCACTCTGAACGGCCTCGCCACCGGTTTGGGCGCGCTGTATCCCAACTTTCGCGAGACCAACCCCTCGAAGATTGTCAGCGGGTTTGGCGGCACGCTCACGTTGATTCTGAGCTTCGGGTACATTCTGGGCAGTGTGATCATTCTCGCCGTCGGGTCGCCCTGGGGTTGGCGGGGAGAAGAGGCCTTTCTGTCGGCGCGGGCGGCGATTGCCTGGCCGGCGTTCCTGCTCGTGAGTGTCCTGGGCGGCGTGGGGCCATACAAGTGGGGGCAGCGGCGGGTGGCGCAGATGGAACTTTAAAGGGGCGTTGGGATCCGCCGGGTTCTGTGACCGTTCTCGATGGGGAATCGTGGTTTCGGTTGAACCTTTCGGGAACGCCCCCACTCTAAAGGCCGGGCATGGCCATGATTACAGGGATAACCAACGGATTGATCGGTCTCGGCGAGCTCATCTTGATGTCCGTTGAGGCGGTTCGTTCCGTGCGCCTTCGTCGGCCGAATTTCAACGACATCATCGCCCAGATTCATTTTGCCGGGGTAAAGAGCCAGTCGGTGGTCCTGACCACCGGGGCGGCCACGGGCATGGTATTGTGTGCGCAGACCTTCTTTCAATTCCACAAGGTAAAGATGGATACCGCCACCGGGGCGGTGGTGAGTGTGGGGATGAGCAGTGAGTTGGGGCCCGTTCTGGCGGCGTTGATGCTGACGGGGCGGGTGGGCGCGGCGATGGCGGCGGAACTCGGCACCATGAAGGTCACCGAGCAGATTGACGCCTTGCGAACGCTGGCGACCCACCCGGTGGATTACCTCGTGGTGCCGCGCTTGATCGCGTTGCTTTTCGCCGCACCGCTGCTGACGGCGCAGTCGGTCGTGGTCGGGATCCTGGCGAGTTATCTGGTCGGCGTTCACCTGATGGGCATCGATGGTGCGTATTATCTGGCGAATATGACCAAGTTCACGACGCCGTCCGACGTGCTCACGGGATTGATCAAAGCCTTGATTTTTGGAGGCATCATCGCGGTGGTCAGCTGTTACAAGGGACTGAACACCCGGGGGGGAGCCGAGGGTGTGGGACGGGCGACGACGGAGGCGGTGGTCGTGGCGAGCATCACGATTCTGATCACCAATTTTTTCCTGACTCTTTTCCTCACTCGCTTGTTCAAGGGGGTCTGAGGGAGCTTAACACTCCCGTGTGCTCCTGAAGTTTTCATGATCGAAGTGCGCGATGTGTGGAAGAGTTTTGGCCCGCAGGAAGTGCTGCGGGGTGTATCGTTGCGGATTAAGACGGGGGAGGCGGTGGTGATCATCGGGCGGTCGGGTGGCGGCAAGAGCATTTTGTTGAAGCACCTGATCGGCCTGTTGCAGCCGGACTCCGGGGAGGTGGAGGTGGATGGTCAGGATCTGGCCCACATGACGGAACGAAATCTGTTAAAGGTGCGTCGCAAATTCGGGATGTTGTTTCAGATGGCGGCGCTTTTTGATTCCCAGACGGTTTACGAAAACGTCAGTTTTGTTCTCCGGCGGGAAGGCCGCCATTCGGAGGTGGAAATGCGCCGGCAGGTGGCGGAGGCATTGGCGATGGTCGAGTTGACCGGGATTGAAAGCAAGATGCCGTCGGAATTGTCCGGGGGCATGCGGAAACGGGTGGGCTTGGCGCGGGCCATCGTGTACCGGCCGGAAATTGTGCTTTACGATGAGCCCACCACCGGGCTGGATCCGGTGGCGGGTGACCGGATTGACCGGCTGATTCGCCGGGTGTGGGAGACGCTCCACGTGACCAGCATCGCCGTGACCCATGATATGAAAAGTGCCCGCACGATCAGCAACCGCATTCTGATGCTGCACGAGGGGCGGATCTATGCCGATGCACCCACGGAGCAACTCCTGGCATCGGCGGATCCGGTGATCTACAACTTCGTCAACGGTCTTTCATTGAACGTCCCGACCCGACTCTGAACGTCGATCCCAGCGTCACCCATTTCCCTCCATGGATAATCCTGCTCAAGCCCGCAAAGTTGGTCTCTTTGGTTTTGTGGGTCTCGTGATCGTCGCCGCGCTGCTGGTCAGTTTCAGCCGGGGCGCGGCCTTCTGGAAACCGCGGTACGAGATCACCGTGAAGGCCGAGGGCGTGGGCGGGCTGAAGCCGGGTGCCTTTGTCATGATGTCCGGTGTGCCGATCGGAACGGTGAAGCAGCTCGAGCTGGATGCCAGCGGGGCCAGAGTCTTGATCGACTGCCTGATTGAGTCCCGCTTTGAGGTCCACTCAGATGCCCGGGTGGAAATCGAGCAGAGTGGTTTTCTGGGCGACCAATACGTCTCAATCACCCCGACGGGCAACAAAACGGCCCTGTTGCGCGACGGCGGCTCGGTGATCGCGGCGAAGCCCTTCAACATGAACGAGGCGGTGCGCAGCGCGGTGACGCTCATGCAGCGTCTGGAGGGGGCGGCCGGTCGGTTGGATTCGGCCATGGCACGGATCGACACCGGGCTGCTCTCGACCGGCACGTTGAGCGAAATCACCAACACAGTGGCGAACGCCCGGCGTGTTTCAGAGCGGGCCGATGCGGCAATTCGTGAGGTGCAGGAAGTCATCCGTGGCAATGCGCCGGGGATTCAGGGATCCATCAGCAACGTCCACCGCTTCACGGGGCATCTGAACGAGGTGGCGGGTCAGTTGGATGCCTTGTTGCTGCAGGCGGGGGGGGTGGTGTCGAATGCCGACAGCCTGATTACAGGGAACCGCCAGGACGTCCACGCCATCGTGGCCAGTGTGCGGGAAGCCGCCTCCGACTTGAAGGATCTGACGCATGAATTGCAAAGCGGCAAAGGCCCGGCGGGTCTGTTGCTCAAGGATCCAGTGACCCAGTCCCGCGTTCAAGAAATCGTGGGCAACTTCACGGTGCTGTCGAGCAACCTCAGTCGCCACGGCATTTTGTGGAAGCCCCGGGACGTGATGCCCCTCACGAACAATCTCAAGTATTCGGGACGAATGCCTTTCCGGTAGGCATCAGATCAGGGAGCGGAGTTGATCCTCCTTGACCACGACGGTGCCGGCCAGCTTATCCTGCCACGTTTGCTGGTCGCGGTCCCAGGCGCACCAGAAATAACCGATTCCAGCGCTGAAGAGACTCAGGAAAGAGGCGAGCGAACGCACCACGCCGATCTGCCAATCGATGCGGCGGCCGTCCAGACGAATCACCCGGAGGCCCATCAGCAGCCCACCGATCGTGGCTCCCTTCCAGACCCAGAACCCGGCGAAATAGCCCACGATGATGGGCACCTCGAAAAGGGGGCGCGCCATCCAGCGGGGTTGTAGGGCGCAAAAGAGTGCCCAGACCAGCAGGTCGATCAGGCACGCGAGCAGGCGAATCCCCAAACCCGCCCGCGGCAGACTCCAGAGTTCGCGCTCGATCGAGGTCGCTCCCGGCCGAAGCGGCGTCGGACCCGGGGGTCCAGTGGGAGGAATGGGCGCATTTTCCGGTGCGGCCCCGGCGGCGCTGGCGACGGCAGATGGCGGCAAAGGAGAGGAATCGGTCGCGGGTGCGGAGGAGGTCGCAATCGGGGGCTCGATCCCCGGGATCACCATGGCCGGGAGGGGTGCGGCGACGAGCAGGGCCTCCCCGAGTGAAGCTTGGGGAATGGCCTCCGGTGCGGTCATTGGTGGAACGACAGGCGGAATCAGGGGCGAAATCCCGGGCGGGGCCGACGCCGCCGCGGCATGGAAATTACCGGGCATTGGCGGTGGGGCGGGTAAGTTCGCGAACGACCTCCCTGCGCCGGCCAAGGTTGGCTGCGGAAAGTCGCCGTTCTTCCTGGCAAACAAGGCAAGCAGCACAGCGCCGAGACCCCAGATGGTCACCAACGCCCAAATTCCAAATCCGAGGTAGGGCACGACGAAACTGAGGACGAGCAACGCCGTGCCCAAAGCATAGGCCAGCAGGTTGGGTCGGCCGTCCCAACCCATGGATCCGGCCCCGGTTGGACCCCGCGCTGTACTTTGATCGAAGGCGGCCAAGAGTCGTCCGCCCAACTGCAATTCGAGCGCCACTTTTCCAAGGATGATGGCGAGAAGCACCGTCAAGAGCACGAAGGGCGCTGCCAGACAGCCGGTCACGGCCGAGAGAAGCAAGCCGACGATCAGTGCCAGTGGGACCGCCACGACCCCCAGCAGGAGACTGGTGAGGGGACGCTCGGAAATCAGCTGCGCCGTCCGCAAAACGGATTGAGGAAACAGCAGCACGGTGAACAGATGGACGGCGGCAATCCCGAGCAATACAAACCAAGGCCAGATCGTGTGGAGGGAAAGCGGTCGGGCCTTGAAGACATTTTCCGTGACGAACACACGGGCTTCCGGGCTCATGTTCGCGAGCCAATCCTGCGGGGCCTGATGCAAGACCTCCTGCAGGGCGACACCCTTTTTCAAAGTCGACTTTCCGTGGACGCTCGCCCGCCGATGTCGCTCCAGTTTGCCAAAGCCGGTCAGGTCTCCCCGCACCACCGCGTTGGATCCCAGGACCAAACGGCAACCGGTGCAAACCACGGATCCGTCCACCGTGCCATTGACGGTCGCCTTGCCTCCCACGACGACGAGATCTCCCCGCACACGCCCATTCACCGTCGCCTTCCCCAGAATGACCGTGAGGCTCTCCACGGTGTCGCCTTTTTCAATCCGCAGGGAATGGCCCGGGCCGACTACCAGCTCATTTTCAGTGTCGGTGTTCCGGCGACTTTTTTGCGGAACGCGGGGTTTCGCCGGGTCGGTCGTTGCCTCCATTTCCTCGTCGGCAACGACCTTCTCCTCCTCCGCCGCATCGACGGCCGGGTCGTTTTCGATGCCGGCTTGCACCTCGGCTGGTGGCGCCGCGGGATCCTGTTCTTGATCCTCGCCGGATGCCTTGGGAATCACCGCCAGGAACAGGACGAGCAGCCAGCCCAGTTTCTGGATCGCTCGATTGGGAAGAGAGGTAAGGGACATTCAGGAAATGAAATTCAGCGGGTCGACGAGCGCGCCAGGCGCCAGGCGGCGGTGCCCAGCCCGAACGTACCCGCGAACACGATGGTGATGCCGCAACCGCCAATCAGCAGCCAGGACTGCGGCAACTGGTGCCAGCCCAAAAGTACCGCCCGACCGCTGGATTCGACGGCCTGTAGCAGGATCGGAACCTCATGAACGGCGGTCAGCGACGGGGAGGATTTGCTGGTTTCCCAGCCGGATTCCAGCAAGGTCAGGATGGTGGCGACCAAGCCGCCCAACAGAACAGTGGAGACCCAGCGCCAAGGCTCCGGCCATTCGGTCCACGGCCGCCGGTACCAGACCAACTGGGCCCGCCGGGCCAGCTCGGCGAGGACCCGGGGCGCCAGGGTCGCGGGTGCGTGCCGTCCGGGAAGTTGCTGCAAGAGATTCTGCGCCCGCCCGCCCAGGAGATCGACGAGCGCACCTCCCCAAGGTTCCTTTCGGTCTTCGCTCACCCTCTTCAGGTGCTTGTTCTGTTCGCTCATGGCGTTGATTTCCCACTCGTGCGGTGCCTGACTCAAATACCCAGTTCCGGGCGCCGAAGTTGCAGTTTTTTGAACAGTGTCGCCCGCGCCCGATGAATGTCCGTCTTTACCTTCCCGAGGCTGACCTTCAGCCGGGCGGCAATCTCGGCGTAGTCCAAATCCTCGTAATGAAACAAGACCAGGGCCAGTCGCTGTGCCCCCGGAAGTTTCTGCAGGGCGTCCTCCAGTACGCGGCGCTGATCCGTGGTCAGAACCTCCGCCTCCAGCGTCTCCGGGGCGGCGAAGGTTGCCTCCAGGCCGTCCTCGTCGTCGGCCGCATCGGCGGCTTTCAATTCGCTGAAGAATTTCCATCGATTGCGGTAACGCTCGAGATGATTCAAACAGAGATTGCGGGTGACCGTCTTGAGCCAGCCGCCCGCCGTGGGACTGCCGGCGAGCTCCTCCCAATGATTCCACGCCCGCAGAAAGGCCTCCTGCGAAATGTCCTCCGCTTCCGCTTCCCGGCCAAGCAGCCGGAAGGCGGTAGCGTACACCATGTCCTGGTACTGCAGCAGGAAGGGTTCAAACTGAGTCGTGTCTGTCGTCATCCGCACCCGGCTGAACCAGGGTCGTGGGCGCAGAGTACCCGACAATCACCCTCCCGGTTGCAAAAATCGGAATCGCCGACGGGCTCACGTAGCCGATGATCGAGGGCTCGTCGTCGTGTCAGGATTTGGCCGACATCCCCGGAGACCTCGGATCTCAGCAAAATGAATAATGGCCCCTTCGCCTTGGTCCATCATTGGTGAGCTTGTGAAATATTTCACAAATAGGCTTGCGGGTTGACAGGGTGCCGATAGCATTCGCCCGTAGGTTTGCACTCGAGCTATGGATCTATTGTCATGAAAAAGTTTCTTGTCTACGGAGCTGCGGTTGGTGCCGCAGCCGCACTGCACGCGGATGTCACGGGAAAAGTGACTTTGAAGGGAACGCCTCCCCCGGAGCGCGAGATCGCGCCGCTCAAGGCGGACCCCACCTGTAGCAAGCTGATTACGGGTACGCCGATGACCCGGTCCTATGTGGTCGGCGCCGGCGCCGGATTGGCTAATGTGCTGGTCTACGTTAAAAACCCGCCGGCCGCCGGAAAGGGCAAAGCGCCCTCGACTCCTTCGGTGATCGACCAAAAAGGCTGTCTTTATGAGCCGTATGTCATCGGCGCGGTGGCGGGTCAACCGGTGGAAATCCGTTCCAGTGATCCCGTGATGCACAACGTTTGGTTCCAAAAGTCCTCGGCGACGCCGGCCAATGCCACTTTCAACGATGCGATGGCCCCCGGTTCGAAGCCCAAGATCAAAACCTTCGCGAGCCCGGAAGTGTTCGTGAAACTGACCTGCAGCGTCCATCCATGGATGGTTGGATATATTGCGGTTGTCGACAGCCCCTACTTCGCGGTTACCGATAAAGATGGCAATTTTTCTATCGCCGGACTGCCGGATGGCAAGTATACGCTGGGAGTCAAGCACGTGAAGGCCGGCGAAAGCACCTTGGAGGTTGAGGTCGCGGGTGGCAGCGCCAAGGTGGCGGCGACCTTGGAAGTCAAGTGAGTGAGCGGCGCTCCGGATCCTGTTCGGCAGCGCCCTGCTCTCCTTGGAATCGGTACAACAGCCGGGTGGCATCTCGTCGATCCCTCGGCTCTTTTGTTTGTCGGCAACGCCCTGATCGTGAGTAAAGACTGAATGATTTCTGCTCCGTCGTTTCCTGATTACGCCGCCCGCTGGCTGCATCGATTCGCGGTCTTTGTCGGGGCTTATACGCTTGTGTTGATCGGGTTGGGCGGCTTGGTGACCAGCAAGGAGGTGGGCATGGCAGTTCCGGATTGGCCCTCCACCTTTGGCCATAACATGTTCCTTTTTCCCCCCCGGTTATGGGAGGGGGGGATCCTCGATGAGCACGTACACCGGCTCTTTGCCTCCGGATTGGGGATGCTCACCCTGTGGCTGGCGGTTTGGGTTGAGCTGAAGGACCGCCGCGGTTGGGTCAGGGGAATGTCCCGGGTGGCGGTCGTTTTGGTCGTCGTTCAAGGCATCTTGGGCGGGGCTCGCGTGGCGCTCAACGATTTGTCAGTGATGGGCATTCCCGGATCCAGCTTCTTTGGCGTCATTCACGCCGCCACCGCACAGATCTTTTTGTGCCTCGTCGGCACCATTGCCTTGGCCACAGGGTCGTTTTGGATGCATGGCTCCCTGCGGTCGGCCGACCACAGGGGTCGCTGGTTGCCATGGATCACGGGCTTGATCCTGGTTCAACTGCTGGTGGCGGCGACAATGCGCCATCAGCATGCGGGCCTGGCGATCCCGGACTTCCCGCTGGCCTACGGGCGTTTTTATCCGCCGACTGATCCCGGATTTGTCACCGAATTGAACCAGCAACGGACCGAAATCATTGCGTATTCGCCCATAACGGCCTTTCAGATTCACCTCCAGATGGTCCACCGGATGCTGGCGGTGCTGATTGTGCTTGCGGTCTGGACGCAGACGGTGCCCTTCGGCAAGAACCGCGGCCCCCTGAGCGGTTGGATGACGTTCTGGAGCGGTCTCCTATTGCTCCAGATCGTTCTGGGTGCGGCGACGATTTGGTCAGGGAAGGCTGTTATGATCACCACCGCCCACGTCGTGGTGGGCGCCGGGTCCTTGCTGACCGGTGCCCTTCTGACCGTGGTCGCGCACCGGGCAAAAATCGCAAAACCGCAAGACAGTCCTTGCCCGAGGCCCGGCCCGTTCCTAAAAGAGTCGCCCGTCGGTGCTGTGCAGTCAGCATCGGGTCTGCGTTCTGCGTCGTGAAAGCAAGTGCCGAAGCTTTGATTCCCGCCCTCTCCGTCCCGATCGGACGGAGTCGTTGGGCTATTCTCAAGGACCTGTTCAAGGCCCGGTTGACCACCCTGGTCATCCTGACCACGGCGATGGGCTTCCACCTGGCGAATCGTGGTCCGACGGACTGGGTGTTGTTTTTTCACGCGGTGATGGGGACGGCGCTGCTCGCGGCGGGAGCCGCGGCGTTGAATGAATACATCGAACGGGATTTGGATGCAAAGATGCCGCGGACGGCGAAGCGACCCCTTCCTGCGGGTGAAATCGAACCGGACGCCGCTTTGGCGTTGGGAGTTGGAACGGCGGTTTTGGGGCTGATGGAACTGGCCCTGTGCGTGAACCCATTGACGGCCTTTCTCGGCATGGTCACTCTGGCGAGCTACGTTTTTGTTTATACGCCCTTAAAGCAGATCACCACCTTGAACACACTGGTGGGTGCGGTGCCCGGAGCGGTGCCGCCACTGATGGGCTGGGCGGCGGCCACCAACTCACTGGACGCCGGTGGCTGGGTGTTATTTGCGATTCTTTTCTTCTGGCAACTGCCTCATTTCATGGCGATCGCCTGGCTGTATCGGGAGGATTACGCGCTGGGCGGTTTTAAGATGCTCCCGGTGCTAGATCCGACGGGCCATCAAACCGCGGCCACGGCGGTTCGGCATACGCTTGGGCTGCTGGTTTTCAGCCTGATGCCGTTCACGTTGGGCCTGGCGGGTCGCTGGTACCTGACGGCCGCGGTGCTCATGGGGGCGGGATTCCTTTACTGTGGCATTCGGTTTGCCCTGGAACGTTCGGCCAAGAGTGCCCGCCGCCTGTTTTTCGCCAGCATTGTTTATCTTCCCCTGCTCCTCGGTGTCCTGGTGGGTGACAAACGTCGCCTACCCGCCCTCCCCGAGCCGGTCGCCGGGATTCCCCCGGCTCAACCTCACCTCTCTACTTTCAATTAATCTCCGCCCCTAAACCCTAATGAGCGCCACCCATACGAGCACGCTGCCCCAGCATGGGCACGGGATCACGCACGTCCACGATGCGCAGGATCACCACGAGCCGGGATTCTGGCAGAAGTATATCTTCAGCACGGACCACAAGGTCATCGGCATCCAATACGGCATCACCGCGCTTTCCTTCCTTTTCTTCGGCTTCGTGCTGATGCTGTGCATGCGTCACCAAATTGCGCATCCCGGCGAGACCATACCCATCCTGGGGCGCCTCATGGAGCTGGTCCTGGGCAAGGATGTGGCTGCGGAAGGCAAGATGAGTGCGGACCTGTACAACTCATTTGGCGCCATGCACGGCAATATCATGGTGTTCCTGGCCATTGTCCCGCTCGTGTTCGCGGCCTTCGGAAATTACATCGTTCCGCTTCAAATCGGCGCCCCGGACATGACGTTTCCGCGGGTCAACATGGCCAGCTACCACAGCTACTGGATGGGTGGGATCACCTGGTTCTCCGGCTTTTTCCTTCCCGGCGGCGCCGCCAAATCGGGGTGGACCTCCTATTCTCCCCTCGCGACGGTGGCCGAGTTCGGGCACAAATTCAACGGTCAGACCGCCCTGCTGATCGGTCTGGTGATGCTCATCACTTCATCGTTGCTCGGGGCGGCGAACTTCATTGCCACCGTCATCCAGTTGCGCACCCGGGGCATGAGCTGGATGCGTATGCCTTTCTTTGTTTGGGCCCAGTTTGTGACCGCTTTCCTGCTGTTGCTGGCTTTTCCACCGCTGGAGGCGGCGGGTATCCTGCAGCTGATGGATAATGTCTTCCATACCAGCTTTTTCATGCCCAGCGGACTGGTGGTGGGTGGCAGTCAGTTGGCGGTCTCCGGTGGTGGAAGCCCGTTGCTCTGGCAGCATCTTTTCTGGTTCCTCGGCCATCCCGAGGTCTATGTGCTGATTCTGCCCGCTTTGGGCATCGTCTCCGAGATCATCGCCAACAATACCCGCAAGCCGCTTTGGGGCTACAAGTCGATGGTCTATTCCGTGATCTCGATCGGCTTCCTGAGCTTTATCGTCTGGGCGCACCACATGTATCTGACCGGCATGGGAACAAAGATCTCCACCTTCTTCCAGACCACGACGATGATGATCTCCATTCCCTCGGTGATCATTCTGACCGCGCTGTTTATCTCCCTTTGGGGTGGGTCCATCCGCTTCAATACGCCCATGCTCTTTGCCGTGTCCTTCCTGCCCATGTTTGGCATTGGCGGTCTGACCGGTCTGCCCCTCGGGTTCAACGCGTCGGATATCTTCCTCCACGATTCGTATTACGTCATCGGACATTTTCACTATGTCGTCGCCCCCGGAACCATGTTCGCGCTCTTTGCCGGCATTTACTTCTGGTTCCCCAAGGCCACCGGTCGCATGATGAATGAATTCCTCGGCAAGGTTCACTTCTGGGGATCCCTGGTGGCCATGAATCTGGTGTTCGCCCCGATGTTCATTCAGGGCTTCAAAGGCATGAGTCGACGCATGTCCGACGGCGGGGCCATCTATTTCGGCCCTGATGTTGCCTATGGTGCCGATAAGACGGCGCTGAGTCTCAACCGGATGATTCTGATGTCGGCGGTGATTCTCTTTCTCTTCCAGTTGCCTTTCATCTTCAATTTCTTCTGGAGCATCTGGCATGGCAAAAAGGTCACCAGCGACAATCCGTGGGATGCCACCACCTTGGATTGGGCCACACCGACACCCCCGCCGCATGGCAATTTCCCATCCGAACCGGTGGTCTATCGCGGTCCCTACGAGTACAGCGTGCCGGGTGCCAGCAAGGACTTCACGCCCCAGAATCAGAAGGATATCAAAGGCTGAATCCCGGAACATTCTGGCACGAAACTGATCTCGATTCATCCAACGTCATGGAAATCCCCTATAATGAAAAGCCCAGGCCGGATACGGGCTTATATAACGCCAAGCTCGGTGTCTGGTTGTTTCTCGCCTCGGAAATCATGCTTTTCGGCGGCCTGTTTTCCGCGTACATTCTTCTCCGGGTGAATGCGGCGGCGGGCGTCTGGCCGGCCGTCAAACTCGCCTGGCCCCATGGCCTGTTGAACATTCCCATCGGCACCTTCAATACCGCGGTGCTCATCACCTCCTCGGTCACGGTGGTCTTTGCCTGGGCCTCGTTGAAGATGAACAATTTCGCCCGGTTTCGCCTGTTCATGGTGATTACCGTCCTTTGTGCGCTCAGCTTTTTGGGCATCAAATCCTATGAATACAACGAAAAGTTCACCCACTACGAGGTGCGGTTGAAGGACGGGAAGGCCTACACGGGGCACTTGGAGGTCAACGAGCATCACGCGGGATTCTGGGACTTCTCCAACGTCTATAATCTGGAGGAGCTGAAGGCCAAGACGGACATCAAGTCACTCAAGTTCACTGCGGATCCGGAAAAATCGGAGCAAGGCCATGGCGACGCGGTGTCCCATGAGCACAAGGTAATGGATTTGAAGCTGGATGATGTTGTGCATCTGGACGCCTTCCTGCCGAGGAACCACACCTTCTTCGGGATCTATTTCACGATCACAGCCCTGCACGGCCTGCACGTGCTGGGTGGCGCGATCGTCCTCTTCTATTTCGCGTTTCCCGGTGCCCGGTTGTGGAAGACCAACCCGGAGCAATTCACCAACCGGGTGGAGGTCGGCGGCCTGTTTTGGCATTTTGTCGACCTCGTCTGGATCTTCCTTTTCCCGGTAGTCTACCTCCTTTAAGCTCATGAGCGACAATCATACTCACGGACCCGCCGCCGGCCACGAGGCCCACGGCACGGGTGATCATGATCACGATGATATTGCATCGCATTTAAAGACCTACGTCGGCGTCTTTATTGCGCTGCTGGTGGGTACGGTGATCACGGTGTCGATGTATTATGTGCATTTTGACAGCATGGCCCTGACGATCGCCATAGCCCTGTTTATCGCCTCCATAAAATCCTTTCTGGTCGCCGCCTATTTCATGCATTTGATTTCAGAAAAGAAAGCCATTTATGGCATTCTGATTGTTTCGGCGATCTTTTTTGTCGCGTTGGGCGGATTGACGCTGTGGGGAATGCATGATCCCCCGACGGGCACGGAAAACAAATCCCTGTATGTCCCTTAAAGCCTTCCATATCGTGTTTGTGGCCAGTTCCGTGCTGCTGATGCTCGGCATGGCGGCCTGGTGCTTCGGGCGGTATCAGTCCAGTGGTTCGATCGTGGATCTGGCCTGGACCGGGGTGGCCATTGTGGCGGCCTTGGGATTGGTGGCCTACGGGCGCTATTTCCTTCGTAAGTTGCAACATATCAGCTTTCTCTGAAAATGAGCGTGACCAAGATTTTCATTGCCGCTGGTGGCTTGGCCGCGGCGGGTGGCCTCTGGGCCCCGGGCGCCCTGGCCTGTGCCGCCTGTTTCGGTCAGAGCGACTCCGCGCAGGCCCACGGTATCAACGCCGGCATTTTTGCGCTCCTGGGGTTCGTGGCCCTTTTCTGGGCGGCGATGGGTTCCTTTTTTGTCTTCATCGTGCGCCGCAATCGAGCACTCGGGAATGCCCTGCCGGGCGACCAGAATGATCCGCAGCATAATTGAACTCTGATTAATTTCCTTTTCTCATGATTGAATACTTCCTTTCGAAGGTTGGTATGCTTCCGGGGGCGTCGGCCCACGCCGCTGAAGTGGATGGACTTCTCTTCTATGTCCATTTGTTGATGTTTGTCCTTTTCGTCGGGTGGATGGGCTATTATCTGGTCGCCTTGGTCAAGTTCCGCAAGGGTGCCAACCCCAAGGCAGACTACGTCGGCGTCAAGGGGCATCTCTCCTCCTACCTTGAAATCGGTGTGGCCGTGGTGGAAGGGGTGCTGCTGGTCGGCCTGGCAATTCCCATCTGGGCGCGCGCCGTGGATCGCTTTCCGACTCCGGCGGACAAGCCGGTGGAAATCCAGATCATGGGCATGCAGTTCAAGTGGAACGCCCATTACGCCGGGCTGGATGGAAAATGGGGCAAGCAATCCATCGAACTGGCCAGTGCCACCAATCCGTTCGGCTTGGATGCCAATGATGAGGCGGAGAAGGATGACATTGGTTGCCTGTCCGGTGTGCCCTTCAAGGTACCGCTGGGACGCCCGGTGGTTTGCCGGATTTCCAGCATGGACGTCATCCACTCGTTCAAGATTCCGACGATGCGCATCACTCAGGATGCGATCCCCGGAATGATTATCCCGGCGCACTTTGTCCCGACCAAAATCGGGAAGTACTTCATTATCTGTGCACAGCTTTGCGGTTCGGGCCATTCCAATATGCGCGGTGACTTCGAGGTGGTCAGCCAGGAAGATTGGGACAAGTGGTACGCTGAGAAGTCCAAGGCCGGTGGAGCCAATGGCGAGTAACCAGGTGGTCACTCCCCGGAACACAGCCGCTGGTGACCTCCAGCGGCTCTTTTTTTAAAACCCTTATGACCAATTCCGGAACGGCACGAATCGCCTGGATGGTGCTCTTCCTGGCCATGGGGGTGACCACTTGGTTTTTTTTGCGGTCCGAGATCAGCGGCCGTCAACGCACCGGGGAGACGACCGAGCCGGGAGCGTCTGATTTTCCCGTCGACCGGCCGATCAGGCCATTTCTGCTCACGAACCAATTTGGCCGCCCAATGACCGCGGGTTCCCTGAGGGGCCGGGTGACCGTTTTCGATGTCATCTTCACGCAATGTTCCGGGCAGTGTCATCAGCTCTCGCTCCAAATGCGTGAAATTCAGAAGCAGTTGCCCGCCGGAATGCCCGCTCAACTGATGTCCCTGACAGCAGATCCGGAATTTGATACGCCGGAGGTTCTGGAGAAGTACGGGCGACGCTACGGTTACCGGACCAATAATTGGTTTTTCCTGACCGGTCCCAAGCAGGACGTCTATCAACTGGCCATCAAGGAACTCCTCTTCTCGGTAGTCGAGAAGCCGGAAGTGCCTCGTTCGACGATCGATGATCGGTTCATCCATACGACGGCATACGCGTTGGTGGACCGACGGGGGCACCTGCGCGGGGTTGTACAGGGTGAGTTGACCAATGCAGTGGCGGAAATCGTCCGGCGGGTGAAAGTACTCGCCGCTGAAAACTGAGGCGTCATGAATCTGCCACTGCTCAACGCCTGTCTGAACGGGACGGCGGGAATCCTGCTGTTGGCCGGCTATGTGTTTATCCGCCAAGGCCGTCAAACCCCTCACCGCCGGTGCATGGCTGCCGCCTTCGCCGTCTCGTGTGCCTTCCTGGCAAGCTACCTTTACCACAAGATTTTTGTGGTCCGGGGCGTCAATACACCTTTCCGTGGTCCGGCAAGTTTGAGGCCATTCTACCTGACGCTTCTGATCAGTCATGTGTTCCTGGCGATTTTGATCGTACCGATGGCGCTGCGAACCGGCTGGCTTGCCTGGCGGGGTCATTTGGTCCGTCATCGATCGCTGGCCCGCTGGACCTGGCCGCTCTGGATGTACGTCAGTGTGACCGGAGTGTTGGTGTATATCGTGCTGTATGTCCTCTGGCCGGCCTGACGGGGACGCCAACAGACGCATTGAGCCGATCCAATGTCGCTCAGATTGCAAAGTTGCATGACGTCGGTCGCCTGATCCGGTCCAACCCCTACTTGTTTCCAATGTTTCACCGGATTCCACATCTTTTTTTCCGCCTCAGGCGGCGGGGTGTGGACTATGCCCGGAGGGGTGCCAGAATGGTGGACGAAATGGTTCGCTTGGTGCTTTTGGACATTGACGGCACGTTGATCCGCACGGGAGGGGCCGGAATCCGGGCATTTGAGCGGGTTTCAGAGCGACTTTACGGGCGCCCCGGAGGCACTTCCGGTTTGAGCTTTCACGGTGCGACGGACACAGGGTTGGTGCGCGAGTATTTTCAAAATCATGGGATCGAGGATTCACACGGCGAGCGGCGGCGTTTTCTGGACGCGTACCTTTTTTGGTTGGATCACCAACTGAATCTGAATCGAGGCGAGACCTGCCCGGGAGTACCGGGATTCCTTGCTGCGTTGCGGTCCCTGGCAAATCCGCCCCTGATTGGACTGTTGACCGGCAATATTCGGCTGGGGGCCGAACTCAAGCTGCGTGCGCATCAGCTTTGGCAGGAGTTTGCCTTGGGTGGATTTGCCGATGGCTTGGAGAGTCGGGCCGACATCGCCCGGCAGGCGCGCCGTTTGGGTGCCGGGATGCTCGCGGGGACTCGCGCGGGAACTTTGACGGATCCGGAGGTTCTGGTGGTGGGTGACACGCCCGCCGACGTCGCCTGCGGGCGGGCGATCGGGGCGAGATGTCTGGCGGTGGCCACCGGCGGCTTGGCGCTGCCGGTTCTCCAAGCGGCTTCGCCCGATTGGTGTGAAGCGGATTTTCGGGACGTGGACGTGGCGAAAATCTGCGCCTGAAACGGAAACAAACATCTCATGAACCCTAATCAGTCGGATTTCGACGTGGAAATGCCTGAGTGGGAAGTTTTACGTTTGACCATCAACGACTGGTACATTAGCTACGCGGCCGACTTCCGTGAAACGCCGGTTTCGGGTTTATCCCGAAACGATACGTTTGCGGTTTGTTAAGCCGGTAGACCTCGCATTATGCTGAAGTCAAAAACATTTTTGGGCGTTGATTTTGGGGCTGGCAGCCTCAAGGCAGCGGAATTTGAAGCCGCCGACGACGGCGGGCTGCGACTGCGTGCATTTGGAGTCAAGGCACTCGGCTTGGCGGGTTCCCAGGACTCGCAACGCGAGGGTGTCATCAAGAAATCTCTGGCGGAGCTCCTTTCAGAATCGGGGCTCACCGCCAAGGATGCGAGCATCTCGATCCCCGGCTATCAGGTCTTCAGCAAGTTTGTCAAGCTGCCGCCGGTCGACACCTCAAAAGTCTCACAGATCATTGAGTACGAGGCCAAACAGAATATTCCTTTCCCCCTTACCGAGGCCGCTTGGGACCGACAGATTCTCGGAAATTCCGCCAGTGGGGAAGTGGAAGTTGTTCTGCTGGCGGTGAAGGCTGCGGAGGTGGAGAAGTATTTCGGTGTTTGTGAAAGCAATGGCTTAAAACTATCCATTGTTGACACTTCCATCGCGGCATTGGCCAATGCTTTCCGCTACAATTATCCCGATTTGGAGGGTTGCAGCCTGCTGATCGATATTGGAGCGAAGACCAGCAACGTTTTGGTTTTTGAGAAAAGCAAATTCTACGCCCGGAGCATCCCTGTCGGATCCAATGCGGTCACTCAGGAGTTTGGTGCCGAGGTCAAGCTGCCCTTCGCTGAGGCGGAAAAGATCAAGACCAATGGTGGATTTGTCAGCCTCGGTGGGGCCTACGAAGAGCCGGATGATCCGAAGTTGGCCGCCGTCTCCAAGGTGGCTCGCAACGTATTTACGCGGTTGCACTTGCAGGTAAATCAGACGATCCAGTTTTATCGCACCCAGCAGGGTGGTGGGGCACCCGTTCGGGTCTTCCTGTGTGGGGGCGGATCCGTCCTGCCCTATTCCACCGAATTTTTCCAGGAAAAGCTCAATTTGCCGGTCGAGTATTTCAATCCCTTCCGCAACGTTCAACTGGCGGCCGAAGTGGATCTGGAGGGCTTGGAGCGCGTGGCGCCGACGCTGGGCGAGGTCGTCGGACTGGGACTGCGCAACATTGTTCAATGCCCCATGGAGTTGAACTTGATGCCCAAGGCCTCCCAATCCCGGCAGGAGTTCAACGCAAAAAAGCCCTTTCTGCTGGCCGCCGCATTTGCGGCTGCCGCGGGGGTTTTCGGTTTCGGCGCCTACTTCAGCAAGAAGGCGGACGCTGCCACCGAGGTGATGGCCAAGGTTTCCGAAAGTCTGGCCCCGCTGGAGAATTCCCTGACGGCCCTTCAGGCGGAGAAGACCCGGCTGACCGAGTTAACAAACAAAACCGCCAAATTCGC
>JAYTHD010000463.1:0-8268 GCA_043732975.1 Verrucomicrobiota bacterium | reverse complement strand
CGCTGGAGGACCTCTGCATCAGCCGTCCCTTGAACCGCCTGAACTGGGGCATCCCCCTGCCGTTCGCTCCGGAATGGGTCACCTACGTGTGGTTCGATGCCCTGGTCAACTACCTCACCGTACCGGCCGCCTGGGGCGACGCGGCCGCGCTGGGGCCGCTCCAGGGCTACTTCGACAAGACGCCTTCGCAAGTCTCCCTGTGGCCCGCCGATCTCCACGTCATCGGCAAGGACATCGTCAAGTTTCACGCGGTTTACTGGCCGATCATGCTCCATGCCCTTGGTGCGCCGCTCCCGCGACAACTGCTGGTTCATGGGTGGTGGCAGAAGGACGGGGCCAAGATTGCCAAATCCACCGGCAACATCGTCGATCCCATCGCCGTCATCCGCGAATGGGGCCTGGACGCCCTCCGATACTATGTGGTCCGGGAATTGGCGATCGGGCCCGACGGCAATTGGACCGATGCCGGGTTCGTCTCGCGCTACAACGCCGAACTCGCCAACGGCCTGGGGAACCTGCTCAACCGCTCGGTCAGCATGTTGAATCGGTATCGTCAGGGAGTCGTCCCGGCAGTCTCCCGCGAACTCGCCGGCGATGCCGAAGCCGCCGTCCGCGAGACCGCCAACGCCTTGGGACAGCACAAGCTCCAGGACGCCCTGATTGCCATCTGGTCGCTCGTCAACCGCGCCAACAAATACGTGGAGGAAACCCGTCCCTTCGACTTGAACAAGGATCCCGCCCAAGCGGCGCGCCTGGACGAGGTGCTTTATAATCTGGTCGAATCCTGCCGGATTCTGGCCGTCTTGCTCGGTCCATTTCTCCCCGGCACGGCGCAGCAGATCTACGCCCAGCTCAAAGTCTGTGGCGAACCCGGGCACTGGAGCGGCACGGCCTGGGGCGGGCTCCCACCCGGCCACACGATTGGTGCGGCGGTCCCGCTTTTCCCCAAGAAGCTGCCGCCCAAGACGCCTGCGGCCGCGTAAATCCGGGCTTCCCCGGCGGCCGGCCATTCGTCGGCGCCCGGCCGCCTTTGCCTTTTCAACGCCCACCTTCCACACTGCCCCCGCATGAGTTCTGTCCTGTCGCGCTTGAATCCGCAACTCGCCTCGATCCCGGTCTATGTGCCCGGCAAGCCGATCGACCACGTCGCCCGCGAACACGGGCTGGATCCCGGCAGCATCATCAAACTGGCGTCGAACGAGAATCCGCTCGGCCCCTCGCCCAAGGCACTTGCGGCGATGCAGTCGATCCTGCCCCACTTGCACCTCTACCCGGATGGCTCGGCCCATGCCCTCAAGGCAACCCTGGCCAGCCACCTGGGCATGGAGCCGCTTCACCTGACCCTCGGCAACGGATCCAATGAAGTGCTGGAATTGATCGCCCACGCATTTTTTTCCCCGGGCGATGAAGTTGTCGTCTCGCAATACTGCTTTGCCGTGTACCCGATCATCACGGCCTTGATGGGCGCCCGGCTCGTCTCCGTGCCCGCCCTGCCGGGATTGGAGGCCGACATTCCCGCCATGATTCGGGCGATCACTCCCCGGACCAAGGCGGTTTTCCTGGCCAATCCCAACAATCCCACCGGCACGCTCACTTCCCGGGAGGACATCGCCCGCCTGCTGGCGGAAGTGCCCGACGACGTCCTGCTGGTGATCGATGAAGCCTACATCGAATTCCTGGACGATGCCGCGGATCTGCTGCCCCTGATCCGCAATGGCGTGCAGGAAAACGTGCTGTTGACGCGGACTTTTTCGAAAGTTTTCGGTTTGGCCGGCCTGCGTCTCGGCTACGGCATCGGTTCCCCCGGCGTCATCGCCGCCTTGGAAAAAGTGCGCCAGCCTTTCAATCTCAATTCAATCGCCCAAGCCGGCGCCGAAGCCGCCCTTGCGGACAGCGAGCATATCGGCCGGACCCGGATCAACAATCGCCAGGGACTGGAATTTCTCCATTCGGCCTGCCGGCGCCTGCATCTCGAAGTGCTGCCCTCCCACGCCAATTTCATCGTGGTCAACGTCGGCGACGGCGCGGCTGCCTTTACCGCCTTGCAGAAAAAGGGCGTCATCACCCGTCCGATGAACTCGTATCAACTGCCCGCCTGGTTGCGCATCACCGTGGGCACCGCCGCGGAAAACGAGCGACTGGTGACGGCGCTTCAAGGATTCCTCGGCGAAAGAACGGCGGCGAATGTCCCGGCTCGATTTTGAATTCACGGATCACGCGCTGCATTTTCCTCAATTGCGGCTGTGGTTCGACGCGCACCGGAAGCGCCGCGCGGGTGAGTTGGTCTTTGTCAGTCACGCCCACTCCGATCACACCGCGCGCCACGCGGAAGTCCTGCTCAGCGCGCCCACCCAAAAACTGATGGCGGCCCGCCTGGGCGGTCAGCGCCGGGAGCACGTCCTGGCCTTCGGAGAGCGGTGCGACCTGCGCGCGGAACGCTTCGGCCAATCGCGCGAGGCCCATGTCACCCTGCTGCCGGCCGGCCACATCCTGGGCTCCGCCATGATCCGCCTCGAGGCCGACGGCGAATCCCTGCTCTATACGGGTGACTTCAAACTTCGGGCCGGTTTTTCCGCGGAACCCTGCACGCCGATGCCGGCGGATGTGTTGGTCATGGAGACCACATTTGGCCGCCCCAAATACGTGTTTCCGCCCGACGCCGAAACTCTGGCGGCGCTCGCAGCCTTTTGCCGCCAGACCCTCGCCGACGGTCGTGTGCCGGTTCTGCTGGGGTATTCCCTCGGCAAAGCCCAGGAAATCCAGAAAGCACTGGGCGACTCGGGCTTCCCGACCATGGTCCATGAATCGATCGCCCGCCTGAACACGGTGTACGCGGAGCTCGGCCACCCGGTGCCCGCAACCGTGCCATGGGCTCCGGAGCAGGCGGCCGGCCACGTGGTGATGGCACCCCCCGGGGCGGCCCTGGCCACCCTGCGACAAGCGCAGGCGGTCCGCGTCGCCGTCCTCACCGGCTGGGCACTGGACGCCGGTTGCCGCTATCGCCACGGGGCCGACGCCGCGTTCCCTCTCAGTGACCACGCCGATTACCCCGACCTGCTCAAGCTCGTTGAGCGTGTCGCGCCGAAGCGGATCTACACCCTGCACGGATTCGCCGGAGAATTTGCCACCGCCCTGCGCCGCCGCGGGTACGACGCCCGGTCGTTGACCGACATCGACCAATTCGAACTCGCCCTCGACACCCTTTGAACCTGGAAACCCGAGTTGAGAAACCGCAGATTCACACGGATTCACGCAGATAAACAACGATTAAGGAACGTAAAATGAACACTCCTGAGCCTCATCCAGTAGGTGAGAGGCGCTAACTCTACAGCGACACTCTCAAAAAATGAACCGCGGATGGCGCGGATAACGCAGATAGGGAACCCCACTTTTCGAGTCTATCCGTGTCATCCGTGTCATCCGTGTCATCCGTGTCATCCGTGTCATCCGTGTCATCCGTGTCATCCGTGTCATCCGCGGTCAAAATTCTTTGGAAGTGTCGCTGGAGTGCTAAATGGCAATTTCGCAAATATTCTGCGGAAATCTGCGGATCTAACTTCGGTTTCCTGGTTGAAGCCTCCACCCTCCCTGATCGTCCGATCGCCCGCTTCGCCCCTTGCCCTGTTCAAATTCGCCGATACCTTACGCCTTCATTTCGTTGGAATCTGTTATCGTGAACGTTGAACTTTGCCGGAAAGCCTTGGAGAAGGTGGGGGATCCCCGAATTCTCGTTAATCTAGTCTCGCGCCGCGTTCGCCAGCTCAATGGAGGTGGCAGCGGTTACAGTCGTCCCCTGGTCGAGGTGGATCCCGCGGCTGGTACCGCGGATATCGCCCTTCAGGAGATTGTGGATGACAAGATCACCTGGGAGTACGTGAGTGACGACAGCGCGGAGGCCGCGGCCCTGCTGGTGCCGAAACGGAAGCGCAAGGCGGCGGCGCACTGACCGGACCGCATTCCCAGAAACGGCCGGGAGGGACCACCCTTCCGGCCGTTTTGCCAAGGCACCTCCATCCATGGGCGATCTCCTCAACAACTCCAAGGCGCGCCGGGACTATCTCATCCTGGAGACCTACGAGGCCGGGATCGTCCTGCGGGGCACCGAGGTGAAATCGCTGCGCGGCGGCAAGGGACAATTGGCGGATGCCTTTGCGCGGGTCGAAAACGATCAGGTCTGGCTCTATAACTTTCACATCGACGAGTATTCCCACGGGAATCTCCACAATCACGATCCGAAGGCCAAGCGCCGGCTCCTGCTGCACAAGTCGGAAATCCGCAAACTCTTCGGCCTGGCCAGCGTCAAGGGCAACACCTTGGTGCCCCTGTCCTGCTACTGGAAGGGCAACCGGCTGAAAATCCAACTGGGCGTGGGCAAGGGCAAAGTGGAATACGACAAGCGCCAGGATTTGCGGCAGCGCGAAGCGGATCGCGACATTCAGCGGGCCACTTCCAAACAATTGCGCGGGCGCTGAGAGCGAAGCCGGTACGCCGGGTTCCTTTTTGCGAATCCCGTGGCGTGTTCCAACGTCTGGTCTCGCTGAGTTCGATATGAGATTGTGGCCGACGTTATTTTTCTGGTGCTGTCTGCTCGCGGGAGCGCACGCCCAGGCGCCGGCCGCCACGCCGACTCCGACTCCGCCCGCCGCTTCGGCCGGCCCGGCGGTGGCAGCGGCAGCAGTCGCAGTGGCAGCGACCCCGGCAGATTCCGCGGCAGCCATTGAACGTGCCACGTATGACGCCGCCATCCGCGATTTTTCCGTCGGTCTCTATGCCCGGGCGGCCCGCTCTTTCGCCGCCTTTGAATTCGGCTTCCCGGATTCACCGCTGAAGCCCGACGCCATCCTGCGCCGCACCTTTGCGGAGGCCGCCAGTGACACCAACGCCGTTTCCTCCAGTCGCGGGCTTGCCGCCTTTGCCCTCCGCTATCCCAAGTCGACCCTGGCCCTCAATGCCGTCGTCCGTTCCGCCCAATTGAGCCTGCAAAGTGACGAGCCCGTGGCCGCGCTGAAATTGCTGGACCCGACGGCCGAAGCGTTGGCCGGCCCGATTGCTGCCCAGGATCGCCCCGCGGAGTTGGTGGCCGCGATGCAACTCCGCGCCGAAGCCGCGCTGCGCCTGAATCAGCCCGCTCAGGCCATCCAGGCGTTGCAACTTTCCGAGCCCTGGGTTCGATCGGTTCCGCCGGAAATCGCCTACGAGCGTTTGCGCCATCTGCTCCGCGCGCACCTTGCCGCCGAGGATTCCGCCGCCGCGGTCACCGTGGCGGAACAATTGCGGGCCCTCACCGAGACGGCGCCGAACAATGTCCATCGAGCGGAGGCCGTCTCCCTGCTCGGAGGCGCCTTGCTCCGGGCCGGCAACAAGGCCCGTGCCATGGTCGTGTTCACGGACAACCTGGCTCCCGGCACCCCGCTTTCCCAGTTCCGCGAAGCGACCATGCAGATTGCGGAATCCGACCGGCGCGCCGGACGTCTCGCCGCTGCCCGTACGCGGCTGGAGTCGTTCCTGATGGCCCAGGCCACCGACTCCCAACTGGACGGCATCCGTTGGTCCCTGGCACAAACGATCTTCGCCCAATATGAAGTCACCCGGACCGCCGGCACCAACGACCCGAATCTGCTGACCCTGGTCGAGGCGCAGCTCGGGGCCGCCTTGACCAACAATACGTCCGAGCTTCGGGGCGACCTCCAACTGCTTCAAGGCTGGTGCCTGTGGGAAGGCGCCGGGGATACGAATCGCTTGGCCCGCGCCGCGGATGCCTTCTCGGAAGCGGCGTCGCTTTTGCCCAAAACCGTCCCGCAAGCCGTCGCTTATTTCAAACTCGGGGATGTCCAGTTGCGCCAGGGACAACCGGCCGCAGCCCTGACCAACTATCTGCGGGTGGCCGAGGGCTACACCGGTATCAGTGAGGTGGAAAGCAATTATGCCACCCTCGCTTGGCGACAGGCCGTGGTGGCGGCCATCGCGATTACGAATTTCCCGGTGGCGCAGCGGGCCATTGAACAACTGATAGCGCGGGATCCGCGGGCCGAGGCGACCGCGCAGGGTTTGCTCGCCCTCAACGAAGTCTACGCCAACCACGGCGCGCCGCTGCGTGGCCGCGAATTACTGGTGAGGTTTGTCTCCCGTTTTCCCGACAGCCCGATGCGGCCGGAACTGGAATTGAGCATCGCCGACGCCCTCCGCCGGGAACGACAATGGCCCTCCGCATTGACTGCCTATGATCTTTGGTTGAAGGCGAATCCCTCCCAGACGAACCGGGCCCGCGCGGAATTTGGCAAAGCCCTCGTCCTCGCCAACAGCGGCGGCACCACCAATGCCGTGGAACTCTTCCTTCAACTCGCCAACCAGCATCCCGACAACCCCCTCGCGCAGACCTCGCTGATGTGGCTTGGTGACTACTATTTCGGTCAGGACAAATTCGGTCAGGCGGAGCAGGCCTACACCTCCGTCCTCACCAACCGGGTCTGGAAAGGTTTGGATCCCGCGATCCAGGCCCAGGCCCGGCTCAGTGCGGCGCAGGCCGCGATCGGCTGGAAGCAGTTTGGCCGGGCGCGCGAACGCCTGAATGAATTGCTCAACGACAAGGCCACGCCCGAGGAATTCCTACCCGAAGCCTATTTCAGCCTGGGGCGTTCGTTTCAGCAGACGCCGGTGGCCGACACCAATTCGCCGCTGGCAGCCATCAGCGACGCGCTGGATGCCTTCAAGGCGGTCACCACCTATCCGGACTCGGCGCTCGTCCCCGACGCCTGGTTGGAAATGGCGGAATGCCACCGGCAATTAGCCGCCAAAACACCCGCCAGCTTTGTCATCGCGAGGGAACTCTATCAGCGGGCACTCGATCGCAAATTGAAGATCGAACCGCTGGTACGGGCCCGCGCCACGATGGGACTCGGCCGGCTCGCACTGCAGGCCGCGAAGGGACGACCGGCCGCCGAAGTCACGGCCCTGGAGGATGAAGCGCTGCACCATTTCCTGGACGTCGCCATGGGCCAGATCACCGCCATCACCGGACCGCTCGAAGCCAGCGTCTTGAAGGATGCCGGCTACGAAGCCGGCTCGCTGCTGGAAGCGCGGGGACTCGCCGAGGACGCCGACAACCTGTACAAACGCCTGGCGTCGGAACTTCCGGGGATGCGAGCGTATTGGGAAGGGCGACGGGAACGGCTGAAGCGCAACGCGCCCCGCTAATACCGGCGCGCGCTCAGCGCGACCGAAGAGCGGCAATGGCGGTAGGGCTGTGTTGCCGCGCAGCCCCATATTCTCCGGCGCGCGTTCAGCGCGACGGAAACGGGCCTCCACTTCACCTTGGGGCGCGCGTGGAGCCCGGGAGGGCGAATTGGCGTTATGGAAGGCATGGACGACAGAACCGCCCCGGCAGTTGGCACCAGCGCATTTGTGTTACGCGTGCTGAACATACCGACTCCAGTCTCTTGATTCTGCCAACTGTTTCAAGACCGCATTGCGGCGAATGATGAAGCGACGCATGTAGGAGGTCAGGAAAAGCCCATCTGCAATCTTCCCGAGGACGCCCAGCGGCGAGGCAAACTCGAAACGGTCTTCCATCAAAGTTCCTTCGGGATGCTCCTCAAATTTATGGTCGTGAACCATGCGGTTGAACGCACCGGAAATCATGACGTCCTGAAAATGCTTGGGACGGTCGAATGCCGTTACCCGAACCGAAAGTCTTTGCCTCACTCCCAAGTGACGAGCCTCCCAAGTCACCTCGCCATCCATCCCAATCAGACCTTTCGTAACACCAGCGACGGCGCGCTCTTCAGTGCCTCCGGTGGAGTCCTGATGCGCATCAATGCTCCGAGCCAGGTCGAACACGCGTTCCCTGGGAGCGCGAATCACAGTGGAAAGCTCAATGACAGGCATAAGGCAAGCACAGCTCAAACTCGGCCACCGCAGAATCGGCCTTGGCGTGGCCTGTTACCCAACTTTCCGGTCAAGTGCCGCACACCGGTTTCCTTTCAACGGTTTTGTGTGGCAAACGCCAGGAAACTCACACCTTGTACGGAACCTCGACTTCCGCACTTTCCGGAATCACCGGCGTGCGTCGACAGCCGTGATCCAACCACAATTTCCACACCATCCAGGTCGCCTCGCGGACAATCGCCTTGGACATCTTGGAGGATCCCTTGAAGCGGTCGGTGAAAATAATGGGTATCTCCACCACTTTCCCACCCCGGCGCCAGATCCGGTGGGTCAGTTCGATCTGGAAACTATATCCGTTGGAGCGCACCGTTGAGAGATCCAGCG
>JAYTHD010000462.1:0-21124 GCA_043732975.1 Verrucomicrobiota bacterium | reverse complement strand
GCGGTGCGCCCGTTGGTTGATCAGCGGCGTGTACTCCAGGTGCTCGTAGGAGTGACGTTCGACGGGATCGAGGGTGACCAGTCGGGTGTTGAGCCAGGGGCCGCACTGGTGGAGGAAATCGTCGTGGTGACGGAGCCATTCCCGCAGCGATGGCGCGTCGTTGTGCAGCAGGCCGTAGCGATAGATCGGTTCGCTCCAGAGGTGGTTCTGCTGCAGAAAGGCCACGAGCCGGTGGAAGAATTCCACGCGGGCCCGGGCGCGCCAGGCGACCCGTTCCAGGTTGAGTCGGGCGAGATTGTTTTGTCCAAGGAAATCAAACACCTCGGCGTCGGTGCCCAGTTGCGACACATAGTCCCAGGAAGCCTTGTCGATCTGCGATAGCTTCCGGACGACGGGAAAGTCGAGGATCCGCGCGGTGCCGGCGGACTTGCCGGCGAGGGTCACGCTGGCCGGGAAATGTGGGAAGGCGGCGCCATTAGTCATGGGCGCCGGGAAATAGAAATAGTATTCGGACTGACGGGTGCTGAAGGGCTCCAGCCGGAAATAGCGGCTGTCCGTGGCCTTGCTGCCCAGCACCGGCAGGGCGCCGCGAGGCACCTGGGTGAGGAGATCGAGTTTCAACGGGGACGAACCCGGATTACTGATCACCAACTGGGTGCCATAGACGACCCCGGCGAGAAATTCACCGGAGACGAATTTGTCGAACTTCTCATTGCCCTCCTGCCGGTAGCGGTCGCCCTGGCGGTAGAAATTCTCGCTGATGAGCAACGCCGATCCGGCGCCGGCGGGCTGCGCTTCCGATGGTTGAAATTGTCGATGGAAAAGAATGACCGCTCCGCCCGCCGTGAAGGTGAAGGCGTTGTTCTCCGTTTTTCCAGAGTGCTTCGGGGCATCAAACGGCAGATCCAACACCGCGAGGGCGAACATCATCTCCGTGAAATTGCGATGGGCCTCGGCGAGGTGGGGTGAAAGGAACGGCGCTCGACCATCCCAGGCGGCGAAGTCGCGCCAGAACGTGTTGATCGATACCAAGTCCGCTCCCTGCTGGTCGATGGGCAGATGGTAGTAATTGTTCTCCGCCCATTCCTTCGTGGGTCCGAGCGAGCGGTAATAGGCCCGTTCCAAGGCCGCGGCGCGGAGTTGGCTCGCGTCGGCCCGGCCAAAGTAGAGAGCCGTCTCGCCCATGGGGAGATTGGTCGCCTTGTCTTTCGAGTCGTCCGTGGTCGCCAATCCCGGCGCCCCACCCTTCCTGCCGTTTGCCTCGCTCATGTTCCGCTGGGCCGATCTCCGTTCAGGACTGGTGGCAGATTTCAAAAATCGCCCGGCCGCCTCCGGGGCGACCGCCAGGCCGTACCGTCTCGCCAGAACCGGATCCATGCGGGAACTGGCGGGGGCGGGGGCGGCGTCCAGTGCCACGACCTGCTTGTGCATCGCCTCATTCTGATCTTCCCGGAAATTGCCACCCCCGCCAGCGCCGCCTGACGCCTGTTCCAAAGCCCGTCCGCGCAGGGCCGTTTCAAACAGCCGGTCAGCTTCCTCCGGATTCGCCGGCAACAGCTCCCACAGTTCGCGCAGGTGCCGCGCGGTGTTCGCCGATTCGCCGGGCAGTCGCCGGGCCAGCAGGGCGCGCTCGACCACGTTGAGCCGCGCATAGGCCCACGGTTCCAGAAAACGCTTCAGGTCCGATTCCAACAGGTATTCGTCCATGAAGGTTTTGTCCTTCTTGTTCTTCAGGTAGGGCTGAATGACCCGGCCGAAAAACGCGGGATCCTTCCGGCTGAGAAAGAGGTTCAACTCATGGCAGGTGAACTCACTGTAACGCGCCTGTTTCTCGGCGTCCTTCAACGTGGGCCATTTTAGGATCCAGGCGAAACGGGTGAGGTTCGTATCCCCATTGAGCGACGTGTACAGGGCATGTACCGACGCCAGGGTGTCGTAGGTCTCGAGGTCTCCCGTGAGGATGTCGGCGATGGTCAACGTGCCGCCGGCGGCCAGGACGGAGACTTCCTTACGTTCCGCGGAGGGCTTGGCCGGATCCAGATTCCGGATCAGGCGCAGGTCGCGGAATCGGGTGGCCTGCTCCGCTAGCGTGAAGGTGCCCCAGACCGCACTGGCCAGGTCTTCGGCGTAAATCTGCACATGCTGGCGGTCGCCGAGTGCGGCCGCGGGCACTTGAACCCGGCCCTGTGCGTCGGGCAGCAGATTGTAGGAGACCGGTGCGGCATCGCTGAGGAAGTCGAGATTTTCGTCGTCCGCGTTCGGCCGGCTATTGCCCCCGGCGGCATCCATGAGCTTCGCGTCCATCTGGGAGCCCGCGCGGGCACCCGCCATCGCCATCGGCGCCTGCATCCGATCCAGGGTCTGGGGTTGGGTGTCGGTCGTCCGCTTCTCCCACGGATTCAGCAGGAGTCCGGGTCGGGGCAGCAGGTTGCCGGGGAATTTGGGAGCGTAACGGCGCTCAAGGATGTAGCGGTATTCATCGCCAATGGCCCGACCCGTCGCGTAGAGATTGGGGAGTTTGTCCGGCGTTCCCCATGACGAACCAAAACGGCCGAAGCCGGCGAGTCCGCCAAACAGACCCCGACCGGGCAGGAAGCGCGTGGCCGCCACGTGAACCCGGGTAAAGGGATTCCAGTTCCGCAATTGGATGGCGACGCCGTTGGTGGAAACATCGGCGGACTCAATCTGCAGGGAGGCGGTGTCGCGCACCTCCAGCAGTCGGTTGGTGGATAGAAGCCAGTTGGCGAACGCGACACCATCAGTCACGCGCACGTCAACGGTGTGGCTCCCTTCATCGACCACGCGCAACGAATAGTCCCCGGGCTTCAGGCCGGTGATTTCGATGAAGGCATCGACCGGTTTGGCCGCAGCGGAGAGATCGGCCACGTATTCACCATTCCGCAGCTCGAGCAGAGAGATGGCGCCGGGCTGGGGATTGCTGTTCCACGGGACCCTGAGGACTTCCCCCGCCCGTGCGTGGAGTGTCTGCGGCCAGGTGCGGGCGAGATCGGCCAGCGTCCAACTGTTCTTCCGTCCGTTGGGGAGATCGGCTTGGACACTGGCTATTCCTTCCAGGGCTCCGAGCAGGACTCGCCCGCGATCATCGGTGCGCAGCGGCAGCGTTTCCACGCGGGTGAAGCCGTCCCGCCGGAGATGGAAGAGCACCTGCTGGTCGGCAATGGGCTCGCCATTTTTGCCCAGCAATTCAAAGACGTGATTCGTGCCAAACTTGGCGAGATGCCCGTCGTTGACCGCTTCCGTGCGATCAATGCCGTTGAGGTTCCAGGTTCGCGTGGCCGAGAGCTGCCTCTTTTCACCGGCCTGGCTCAACAAATCGACCCGGCCGGACAAGGTGACCGTCAGTTGCGCCAAGCGGTCGGGCACTGTGAATTTGTGGGTGAAAACCTTGTCGGCGGCGAGGGCGAGGGCGGGCGCCTTGATCTCGGCGGTGGTGTTGATGCCGTCCAGCGTCGAGGAGACGATGATGAGCCGGGCGTCCTGGAGAAGTTCCGGTGCGATGCGGGCCTCGCCGAGGGTGAGCGCGGTGCGGAGGGCGAGCGTGGCTTCCCGACGGGCCAGCAATTGCTCGCGCTCCACGTGGAATTGCGCGTCGAGCCGGTATTCCTCGGCGTGATGTTCGAAACTGGCGAGACTGGCAAACCCACCCGCGGCGTCGGCGAGCACGATCGGGCGGTGGCCGGGTTGGACGGTGAACGGCACCTGAATCCTCCCGCTCTTTTCGTCCGGCATCCATTTCCGACCGTCGAGCCAGGCGACTGCACCCGGGACCGGCCGGCGGCCTTCGTCGAGGATCGTGATCAGATCTCCCGCGGGCCCGGCCTGTTGCACGAGCGAGTACTGGCCCTTGCGGATGAGGGCGCGCGACGACTTTCCGCCGCCGATGAATTCAATCACCCACGCGCCCCGCTTCCCCTTTAGCTCGGGAAACGGAAACGTGCGGCGCACCCGCTTGAACGGTGAGGTTTCCCCGTCGTGGGTTTGCTCGCTGTTGGCCACCAGGCCGTCGAGATTGAGATCGGTGTTGAGCGGACGCTTCTGATTAAGGAAGAATCCCAGCGTGTTCAGCTCGTGGATCCGCACGATGATCTTCGGCGTGTGTTTGAACGTGACGTCGATGCCCACGTCGCCGTCCACCCTAACGAATTGCGGATTGGTCGGAGGAAATTCGATGTCGACCCGCTCTTTCAAAGCCTGGTAAGCGGAAGGAGTCAGCAGGGAGGCCCATTGTTCAGGATCGCCGGCCCCGGCCGTGATCTTGGCCTCGGCGAACACCGGCTTCACCCAGGCTTCCTTTAGCCATTCCGCCCACGGCTCCCAGGAGGCATCCTCGGCGGCGAAGTGCAGCACGTACTGGCGCACCAAATCCTCGTCGAAGCCGATGGCCGGCAGGCGCAGGCCGGATTCTTCAAACGCGGCGTTGAGGTCGACGGGATGCCGGGCGACGTCCGCGCGCTCCAGGAACCGGGAGTTCATGTAGGAAACCGGACGGGGCAGTTTCAGGTACTCGATGAAGCGAGCCCGAACGTGGAGGCCCCGGGCACGATCGTGCTGGAGCCGTGCGTACAGGACGTGTGCCTTCAGTGAGTTGAAGCTCGCCGACAAAGTGCGGACGTACTCCCAGGAGCGATCCAGCCAGGCTTCGCGTTCGACCGGATCGAATTCCGCGTCGGCGTCCGCGCCGGGACCGAGTTTCCGCAGCTTGGCGAAGACAAACGCGGTCGAGTCGGCCAGTGCCGGCACCTGCTTCTGCACGGCGTCGAGTTGCTCGGGCAACAGGGCGCGGTGGATCGCGAATTCACCAAACCCGCGGCTCTCCTTGGTCTTCAGATCGCCGACGATCCGTTCGACCAACCCCGGGACGTCAGGACGGCGGAGGCGGGAGAGCAGGCTGCGAACCTGCGCCGGACGCAGCGGCGTCTGGTCGCGAACGAGGCGCTCCAATTCCTCATCGGTCACGCCACCGAGGTCGTCGCTCGCCAAGGCGGTCTGGAGGTAGATATTCCGCGCAATCCGGGCGGGATCGAGCGTGGTGGGAAGGTCGGGTTTGCGATCGGGAATTTCCTGAACGTGGTTGAACTGCGGATCCAGATGGCCGCGCAGGTATTGCAAGGTCTTCCCGGGGTCGGTGTCGTAGCCCAGCAGAGCCTGCCGGTTCTCAATGATTCGGCGCTGGTCGAAATTGGGGTATCGCGTCGCCCATTGTTCGAGAATGGCCGTCAATTTGGCCCGCTGGCCCGAATTCTGGCAGTGGAGGGCGTGGTAGTAGTAGTAATCCTCGGTCCCGGGCACGAGTTGGCCGAGGACCGCCTCGCGATCGGCGGCGAGGGCGAAAGGTTCGATAAACCCGATTTCGTTCTCGGCGTGGGTGGGCATGGCCAACAGATTGAGTGTCAGGCTGAGGACGGTGGCGAGGGTGGTGCGCGTGTTCATGGAGAAAAGAAAGCTCCTTTCCCAATATGACACCGGACTCCGGAAAAAATTAGCGGAAATCGTCCAAAAGATTTCAGCGGCCGGGGCGGCAATCCGCTGCCGCGTTGCTTCAGGACGAGAGTTGTCAATCCCCATTTGGGTCACCTTCCCGGGCAGTCGCTGTTGCAAAGCGGTAGAGGACTCTCGCACTCCCCGACGCTATCGCGACTTCTGGATCGCCTCGAGCCGCTAAGGGACCGAGCCGCTAAGGGACAGGTGAATAGCCGCTAAGGGACAGGTGAATTATTTAAGCCGAAGGGACAGGTGAATTATTTAAGTAATTCGGTGTTCGCAAGTTGCGGTCCTGGAGGAGATGGCGCCTCGTGCCGTCGGCGATCTACGGGGAGAGTCGATGCCTCAATGAATTCCGGAATCACCGCTTCGTTCACCGCGCCGGCCGCAACGATCCCCTCGACCTCACTGCGTGGCGGAAAATTCCTGTTTCTCACCCGGCATTATCCGAAGCGCTGCATCGCTTGCGTCGGGGCGCTTCGTTTGTAACGTCAGGTCTCTTATGCCGTTTGCGCCTCTTTCGCAGTACCGCTTGGCCCTGGCCGCCGCCGCCGCGCTGGTCGGTCTCGCCGTGCCTTCCGTACACGCCCAGCACAAGTTGGGGCCTCAGGGTTCGTTTGCCGCACCCAAGATCGCGGCCGCCTCCGATGAAGGCGAAAAGAACCTCAAGCGGTTTCAGTTGCCGACCGGCTGGAAGGGCGAGCTCTGGGCCGCGGAGCCCAATCTGGCCCATCCCGTGGCCTTCAATGTCGCGGACGACGGCCGGGTCTACGTGGCCGAATCCTTTCGCGCCTGGCGCGGTGTTCCGGACATCCGCGGCATCATGTCGTGGCTCGACGAGGATCTCGCCTGCAAGTCGGTGGAGGATCGCCTCGACATGATGAAGCGGCATCTCGGCGAGGCCGGGATGAAGGATTACTACCTGAACACCGAGCGCGTCCGCGTGCTTTGGGATTCGGATGGCGATGGCAAGGCGGATGTCTCCAAGGTGTTTGCCGACAATTTCGCCACGCCGCTGGACGGCGTGGCCTCCGGTGTTCTGGCGCGCGGCAAGGATGTCTATTTCGCCAACATTCCGAACATCTGGCATCTGCGCGATGAGGATCACGACGGCGTCGCCGATACCCGTCGCAGCATCAGTTATGGTCACGGGATCCGCGTGGGCTTCCTCGGCCATGATTTGCATGGACTGGTTTGGGGTCCGGACGGGAAGTTGTATTTCAGCATTGGCGATCGGGCGTCGATGCTGCAGACGGAAGGCCGGCTGGTGGGCACGCCGGATTGTGGCGCCGTCTTCCGCTGCAATCCCGACGGCACCGAGATGGAAATGGTCTACCAGGGATTGCGCAATCCGCAGCAGCTGGTGTTTGACGAGTGGGGGGATTTGTTCACCGGCGACAATAATTCCGACGGCGGGGACCAGGCGCGCTGGACCTATTTGATCGAAGGTGGCGACAGCGGCTGGCGCATCGGCTGGCAATTCCTCGAGCCCGGCAACGCCCCGAATCCGCGCGGACCCTGGAACTCGGAGAAGATGTGGCATCCGCAGAACGACACGCAGCCGGCCTTCCTCACGCCGCCGATTCGCAACATCACGGCGGGACCGAGCGGCGTGGCGTACTATCCGGGAACCGGCCTGGGACCGGAGTGGCAGGGCACCTACACGCTGTGTGATTTTCGCGGCAGCGGCAGTGGCTCGGGGATCATGAGCTTCAAGCTGAAGCCCAAGGGCGCGAGCTTTGAGATGGTGGAGGACCGGAAGCATATCTGGGCGATTGAAGCGACGGATGGATTCTGGGGACCGGACGGCGCCTACTGGGTGTCGGATTGGGTGGACGGCTGGGAGCCCGTGGGCAAGGGCCGCATTTACCGCTTCTTTGATCCCGCGCAAATCGGTGCGCCGATCGTGACGGAGACGGCGGGAATCCTCCGTCAGGGATTTGGCGAACGGTCCGCCGCGGAGCTGGAGACCCTGCTGGCCCACGCGAATTACCGCGTGCGGCAGGGCGCCCAATATGAACTCGCACGCCGGGGGGAAGCCTCGCTCGAACGACTGATTCATTCGGCCAGGTCGGGAGCGACTGTCCAATCGCGTCTCCATGCGATCTGGGGATTGGGCCAGATCGCCCACGCTACCGCGGCGACCCGGAATGGCGCGAAGAGTGAGGCGTTGGAGGTTGTCGGCGCGCTGCTCACCGATGGCGAACCCCGGGTGCGTGGCAATGCCGCCCGGGTCCTCGGCGACGCCCGCTATGTCCGGGCACAGGATGCCCTCGCGCAATTGACCACCGATACCGATGGCCACGCCCGGGCACTCGCGGCGATTGCCCTGGGCAAGCTGGGACAGCGTACCGCGCTGCCGGCGTTGCTGGGCGTGTTGCGGGCCAATGGCGATGCGGATCCGCATGTCCGCCACGCGGCTGTTTTCGGTTTGTCACGCTGCGCGGAGGTCGACGATTTGCTGGCCGTTTCCGGTGATGCCAACGACGCGGTGCGGATGGGCGTGTTGCTGACGTTGCGCCAGTTGAAGCGGAATGAAATCAGCCGTTATCTGGACGATGCGAATCCGAAGCTGGTGGTGGAAGCGGCCCGGGCGATTTCGGACCTGCCCATCAACGGCGCCATGGAGAACCTCGCCCGCCTGATCACCCGACCGCTCTCCGGTGACCCGCTGATGCGCCGGGTGTTGA
This sequence comes from Verrucomicrobiota bacterium, assembly GCA_043732975.1. Classification (GTDB taxonomy): domain Bacteria; phylum Verrucomicrobiota; class Verrucomicrobiia; order Limisphaerales; family UBA9464; genus CANIZL01. The sequence goes on along the minus strand of JAYTHD010000462.1, from coordinate 12,932 downwards.
ACGCCAACCTGCGCCACGGGACGGTCGATACGGCCCGGGCGCTGGCTGAATTTGCCGCGAAGGAGGGTGCGGCTGAGACGCTCCGGGCCGAGGCGCTGAACATGCTCGCCGCCTGGCCCAAGAACGCCGGCCGGGACTGGGTGACCGGGCTGTCGCGGCCCACGGCTTTTGCCCGCGACGAGGCCGTGCCGGCCAAGGCGCTGGATCCGCTGGTGAACCCGTTGTTGAGTTCGGCGCCCGGCAACGTGCAGACGGCGGCGGCGAGGGCGGCCGGACAATTGAACCTGAAGGGAGCGTCGACGTCCTTGCTGGCGCTGGTGACCCAGGGTGCAGCATCCGCGCCGACCCGTGTTGCGGCACTGACGGCCCTGTCGGAATTGCAAACCCCCGAGTACGCACCGGCGTTGACGGCGGCGTTGAAGGATGATCGCGAGGCGGTACGCAAGGCGGCCTTGAAACTCAGTGTTGAAGTCCCGCCCATTACCACCGCGTCATCGGCCACCGGTGGTGCCGTGGCCGCGGGTGCCGGAGCTTCGGGCAACGACGCGGCTTTGGCTCGGTTGGCGAGCGTGATTGCGCAGGGAACGGAGTCCGAGAAACAGAATGCCTACGCGACGTTGGCGGGTGTGTCGGGGGCGAAGGCGGACGCCATGATCGGCGCGGCATTGACCGATCTGTTGGTCGACAAGGTGCCCGCCCCTTTGCGGCTGGACGTCCTGGAGGCCGTGGCCAAGCGGCCGGCGTTGAAAGCGGAACTCGCGAAGTATGAGTCCACGCTCGATGCGAAGGATCCGCTGGCGCGGTGGCGCGTGGTCCTGGCCGGAGGCAATGCCGAGGCGGGCCAAAAGGTTTTCGCCGAGAAGGCGGAGGTCGCCTGCGTGCGCTGTCACAAGGCCGGTGGCGAAGGCGGCGAAGTGGGCCCGGATTTGACGGGCATTATCACCCGGCACGATCGCGATTACATCCTCCAAAGCATCGTGCAGCCGAATGCGACCATCGCACAAGGATTCGAAAATCTGTTGATCACGCTGAAGAGCGGCACCAGCTACGCGGGAATCATCAAATCGGAAACGGCGGAACTATTGGTGATCAATTCGCCCGAGGACGGCGAGTTGAAAATCAAGAAGGCCGATATTACCGCGCGGGAAAAGGGATTGTCGGGCATGCCCGAGGGATTGGCGGAGCAGCTCACCAAATTCGAACTGCGCAATCTCATCGAGTTCATCTCGTCGCTGAAGTAAACAATTCAACCATGAATGAACTCGAATGAGCACCAATAGGGCGAGGCGAAAACAAAACCGGTGGGCCGAGAGTCTCCGCGAGGCACCCGTTTTTTGGGCGTGACTTAGTCACCGTATAGCTCGTCAGAGACTCGCTCCACCCTACTTGTTGGCCTCCGGCCACAAAACCGGTGGAGGCGAGAGTCTCCGCGAGGCACCCGTTTTTTTGGCGTGACTTCGTCACCGCCTAGCTCGTCAGAGACTCGCTCCACCTTACTTGCTGGACTCCGGCCACAAAACCGGTGGGCCGAGAGTCTCCGCGAGGCAGCCGTTTTTTTGGCGTGACCTCGTCACGGCATAGCTCGTCAGAGACTCGCTCCACCTTACTTGTTAGCCTCCGGCCACAAAACCGGTGGGCCGAGAGTCTCTTCGAGGCGCCCGGTTTTTTTGGCGTGACTTCGTCACCATCTTCAGCGGTCGGGACGGGCGCAGCGAAATAACGTCGGGCGCGTGTCAGTCCGGCTGGCAATGCGCGCGGAGCCGTTGTTGTCGATCACCAGCCAGATGTCTTTTGCATCCACGGACAGGCCTTCGAATTGTCCGTACGGAATCAGGGTGGCGTAACCGTATTCCGATGAGATTTCAATGCTGGCATAGTTGAAGTCGGATTTGACCCGGTGGGCTGCCGGATCCACCCGCAGCACATGCCGGCTCTGGCGGCACAGCACCCAGAGATCGTTCTCGAACCAACTGAGATCCGAATAGGTGACGTCACGGGAGGGATGACCCAGGGGAGTGACTTTGAAATCAGAGGTCACCCGGAAATTAACCGGATCCACGACAATGAGGCGCCCCGTCTCCCATTCGTTGGCCAGGTAGAGATTGCCATCCGCGCCGGCGGCGATCCCTTCCCAGGAAGAATTGAGGTCCTTGGAGAAATACTTTTTCACCGGAGTCCAGTCGATCGGCAGTTTCTCCAGCTTGCCGGTGCGGGGATCGCCCCGGAGCACCCAACGATTCAATTCCTCGCAGAAATAGATTCGTCCCTCCGGGTCCTCGGCGATGCCTTCAATATCCCAATGGCCGATTTTACCGACGGACAGGACCGCTAATTGCTCGGGTGTGAACCAGGCCGGATCGCGTGTTAAATCGGCGGAGCCATCCGAACGAAAATCGATGCGATACAACCCGGGCGTCTTGTCGTTGACGGTGTACAGGTGGCCATCGCGTCGGCGCAGCAAGCCGGAGGCATCGAAGCGTTGTCCCCGCGGGAGATTGAGAAACCAACGTTCAGCGACCTTCAGCTCATAAGAATTCGTGCGACGAGACGTTCCAGCCGGAGTCGGATTGCGGTAAACCGGAGCGGCGGGTGCCTCCGGTGCGGGGATCCCGGGGACTGGCTCCGCGGCGGCCGAGTCGTTCAAGGCCCGCCACCCCAGCAACACAAAGGCCACCCAGGTCCGCCAAGTCCCTCGACGCATACCCAGTCCTTCGCAGTCCGGTCGCACGCGGGCAAACCCAAATCCCCGGGCGAACCCCCCGCGCGTCGGCGGGGATGTCTCGACGCAAAAAAGCCCCGCTCGAGGCGGGGCTCGAAGCAACGTTCCCGTTCAGGGTTTGTTCAACCGCACCAGACGAAAGTAGCGCGTTTCGTTGGGGTCGGCCATCCTCAGGACACTCGAATAGCCCCGGACGGCGTTGATCACCGTGCCGGTGGACGTCCATGTGGCGAAATCAGTGGTGGTATCCAGCCGGTATTGACCGGCGGACAACGTGAAGAAGGTCAGCTTTAACGCCAGACGAACCGCCAGCGTCGGCTCCGGTGCGGCATCGGGCTGATTGGGATCAAATCCGTATATCCGTTCCAATCCGTCGGTCAATCCGTCGCCGTCGGTGTCCTGGTTTTGCGGGTTCGTGTGGTTGATCACCTCGAAGCTGTCGTCGACCAGATCCGCGTCCGCGTCCTCCAGGTTCTTGACGGCATAGATGGCGAAGCCGCCCGCGTTGATCTGTGTGGTGCGATGAAAGGAATCCGGCGGCGTCAACGACGAGCCACCTTCACCCCAGGCGACGACGGTGCCATCCGCGGTCAAGGCCACGGAATCCCGGAAGCCGGCGTCGATCTTGACGACGCCCGTCAAGCCGGCGGGCGGCGTGCATTGGCCGACGGAGTTATTTCCCCAGCACACGACGGAGCCATCGGCCCGGAGGGCCAGCGAATGGAGGTCGCCGGCGGCGACTGCGGAGACGGGTCCGAGATTGGCCGGCACGTTGCACTGGCCAAATCCGTTATCACCCCAGCAGACCACCCGACCATCGGTGCTCAGGGCGATGACGTGGGCGAAGCCGGCATCCAACTGGCGCACGGTCCCGAGGGTGGTGGGTACAGTGAGTTGACCGTTGGCATTGGCGCCCCAGGCGGCGACGCGGCCGCTGGCCAACAACGCCACGCTGAAATCGCTTCCAGCCGAAATGGCCTGCACGGCGGGCAGGCCGCTGGGAACCGAGGTCTGGCCCTGATTATTTCTTCCCCAGGCGACCACCGTTCCATCGCCTTGCAGCGCGAGGGAATGCTGTCCGCCACCCGCCACCGCCACGACATTGGTGAGACCGTCCGGCACCGTTGCCTGACCATCAAAGTCCAATCCCCAGGCCACGACGGTTCCGTCCCAGCGCAAACCCAAGGTGTGCCAGTCGCCGGCGGCGATCTGCACCAGGCCCGAATAGGCGGGCGGCACGCCGCGACTGGCGGCGTCGCTCGCACCAAAGACCACGTTGTTGCCGATGGCCTCCCGCGGATCCAGCGCGAGCAGCGCCGAGGGGTCCGGGGGAATGGCGCGGAAATATTTCTCGTCGGCCTTCGGATCGATCAGTTGCGTGGTCCACCCCTTCGCCGGAGTCTGGGCGTTGCCGAAATTCCGCCAATCCACCCGGTTGCTGGAACTTTGCAACTGGTACGCACCGCGTCCGAGCGTGAAGAGATCCAATTGCAACGCCGGCGAAACCTGGGTCGTGCCGTCCGGCACCTCGGTGGCCACGGTCGGATCGAACCCGTCCACAATTTCATTCAAGTCCGGCAGGCCATCCCCATCGGTGTCCTTGCGCAAGGGATTGGTTCCCAGGCGGAGTTCGTTGCTATCGAAAACGCCATCGCCGTCGGTGTCCCAATTGGCCGGATTGAGCCCCATTAGACTTTCGAAGGAATCACTCAACCCGTCGCAGTCGGAGTCCGGCGGCACCACCAGCGCCAACACATGGAAGAAGCCCGAGGCGATGGTGAGGGCGTTGGCGTTGGTCCCCCGGAGAACGGTGGGAATTTTGGTCAGGACATCGGAGGCGTCCGCGAACAAGGCGCCGCGCGTTCCGACGATGCGCACCCGGCCATCCGCGGTGACGGCGGCCGAGTAGCTGTCGCCCGCGGCGATGGAGAGAATCTTGCCGAGATTGATCGGAATACTGGTTTGCAGGGCCGCATTTTCGCCCCAGGCGATCAGGTCACCGTTGCGGGTCAGGGCGACCGTATGAGCATCGCCGGCGGCCAGTTGGACGATGTTGGTGGCGGCGGCTGGAACATTGAGACGGCCATTATTGGTGTTGCCCCAGGCAATGACGGTACCGCTTTTCGTCAGTGCGGCGGTGTGGTGTCCCCCGCCGACCACCTGAACGATGGAACGTGCGTTCGCCGGCACATTGGTCTGACCGGATTCGTTCGCACCCCAGGCGACGACGCTGCCGTCCTTCAACAACGCCAGACTATGAAAGTATCCCGCGCCGATGCTCTGAACGTTGGTGAGTCCGACCGGGACCCGCGACTGTCCATACCTGTTGTCACCCCAGGCCAGCACCGTCCCATTGCCCCGGAGCGCCAGTGTGTGGTCGATGCCGGCGGCGAGCGCCACGATGTTGGTCAGATCGCGCGGCACGGTCAACTGGGCGACGTCGTTGGTGCCCCACATTACCACGGTGCCATTGACCATCAGGGCGGCGGAATGGGCCCGGCCACCGACGGCCTGGATCACCCCGGCCGTGGCATTGGTCAGGGCCGTCGGGACATCGGCCTGTTTGTAGACGTTGTTGCCCCAACCCATCAAACCTCCCGCCGGCTGGGCGATGCGCACCTTGGGCGCCACGGGAAGTGTCTGGGCCGTGATGGGGGCGCCCAATTGGCCGGCATGTGCAAAGTTGGTGACGACGACGTCCATCGACTCGCCCGCGTCATTCACCACCGTATTGGTGGAAAAGCCCGTGATGTAGTCAATGGCGGCCGAGAGCCGGTAGAGCCCGGTATCGTTGGTCTGCAATTTGTGCAACACCAGTTCCAGGTTGTTTTGATTCGGAAGCGGACTGTCGTCGCGCAGCCACTGGTAGACCGCAAAGGTGGGGAACAGCGTGATGTTGGTCATCTTCGTCGGCGCGTCCGGGGGCGCGTCGGGCGGCAACTCTATCGTAACAATCTCGATGTTCGTGTAGGTGATCAGGTTGGTGACGTTGATCGGCCGGAGCACCAGGGTATCGCCAATCAGATGCTGTTGCGGCGGCACGGAGTTGAGGAACAGCGGAAACGACTTCTTGTCGCGCGGATTGGTGCCGGAGAAATACTCCACATAATCCGACGAGCCATCGGCATCGGTATCGACCACGGTGGGCGAGGAACCAAATTGGATCTCCAGATCGTCGGGCAGACCGTCGCCATCGGTGTCCGTGCCGAGCAGCGGCAGGTTGGTGGTCGAATAGGAGGTGGCGGTAAACGCTGCGATCAGCGAAGCGAGCATCCCGGCCCGGCGGGCTTGGACTAACAGATTTGCAATGGTCATGGCATTCGGGGATCGACACGTTCCTCCGGAAGTGGGCGGGTCACCCACAGTGGAGAACGGGTTCGAGTTCCAGTAGTAAACAGAAAGCCCAACCTAGCAGAAGCCATACCAAATCGCTAAGTCGAACTGACCGGCCTGGCAGAATCTTACTTAAAGGGAACCTGAATCGTTATCGATTCATTTATTGTCGCCAGTAGATTGCGTCCGAGCGGTGGTGGTCGGTCGTTTTCCAATATTCAGACTCATCATTCCGCCGAACAAGTGGATCAATTGCGTCTCCGCGTAGCCAAGATCCCGCAAACGTGCGTCAACGCCACGCTGGGCAGGATAGACCTTCAGCGAATCGAGGATGTAGCCATGGGTGTCGGCATCTCCGCAGAACAGCCGGCCAAAGAGTGGGCAGATCCAGCGCAGATGTTGGAAATAAATCCAACGCCAGACAGCGTTGTCGGGCTTTCCAAAATCCAGCACCACCAATCGGCCGCCCGGCGTCAGGACACGCGTCAACTCCGCAAGACCCCGGTTGAAATCAGCAAGATTTCGCAAGCCATAGCTGATGGTGACCAGATCAAAGGCTCCGGCTTCGAAGGGCAGAGCCAGCGCATCGCCTTGCTGGAACCCGACCCGCGCCGCAGTCTCGGCGGGCAGGCTCACCTGTCGGCGCCGCGCGACTTCCAGCATGCCCGGACTGAAATCCAAGCCCACCGACTGTGCGCCCCGACGGGCGAGGGCGAAGGTCACGTCGCCCGTGCCACAACAGACATCCAGCGCGAGGTCCCCCGGCCGTGGGGCGGCGAGGTCCAGCAGGCGGCGCTTCCAGTGCCGATGCAGGCCAAAGCTTTGGAGGTCATTAATGCGATCATAGTGCGGCGCCACGGCGGCGAAGAGATCCTGCACTCGGGGCGCCCGTTCAGATCCGGAAACGTAGAATTTGCTGGCCACGGCGGGGCACTGGGCGCTTGAGGAGATTCGGCTAGGCGGTGAGCGCGGCGTCCCAATCCTTCCACACGGGTTCATAGCCCAACCGCCGCAGCAGCGTGGCGATCTCCGCTGGCGAGCGGTCGTCGGCAATCTCGAATTGTCCGGTGGCGGCCGTTTGTCGTCCCGCCGCGGGCCGACGCAGCGAGGCATCAGCGGCGAGTTCCTGGATTCTTCCCCGGACCGTTTGGTGCACGGTTTCCTTGCCCGCCCCCGTGTAGCCGCCGGGTTCGGTATGGCTCCCCGCACTGGCATGTGTGATGCCCAGGGGGAAGAGGCCATTTCGCAGTTCTGCGGGCTCCCGGGTGGAGAGCACCAGACCGACGTCGGGCAGGAACAAGCGGAGTGCGGCCATCAACTGGGCGAGATCCCGATCCCCAAAGTGGGTCAGCGGCTGGAATTCGCCGGCACAGGGTCGCAGACGTGGCAACGAAACCGTCAATTGGGCCTTCCAGCAATGGCGGAGCAAATATTCGGCGTGAGCGGCCAGCGCGATGCCTTCGCGACGCCAATCCCCCAAGCCGAACAGAGCGCCGATACCCAGACGCCGAAAGCCCGCCGCATAGGCCCGCTCCGCACAAGCCAGACGCCAATCGAAATCACGCTTCGGCCCCGCCGTGTGCATCCGGGCATAAATCTCCCGGTCGTAGGTCTCCTGATACACCACAAGCCCCTCGGCACCCGCCCGCACCAGGGGCTGATAATCGGCGGTTTCCATCGGACCCAATTCCAGCGAAAGGCCGGGGATGAATTCATGCAGGGAACTGACGCAATCGATCAGGTATCCCGGCGCCACAAATTTGGGATGCTCGCCCGCCACCAGCAGCAAGTGGCGAAATCCCTGGGCGGCCAGCGCCTTCGCCTCGCACCTCACTTCCGGAACCGAGAGCGTGACCCGCAGGATCGGGTTATCCCGGGAAAAACCGCAGTAAGTGCAGTTGTTCACGCATTCATTTGAGAGATATAACGGGGCGAAAAGGCGGATCACCCGGCCAAAGCGCTGACGGGTCATGGCCTGCGACCGTCCGCACAACTCCTCCAATTCCCCGGCGGCGACCGGTGACAGCAGGGCGGCAAAATCGGACAGGGACGGACGGCTGGCCGACAGGGCCTTCGTCACCTCTTCACGGGTGGCCCCGATCGATCGGTCGTAAAGCGGCGCGAGCGGCAGGCGGGGATAGGCCACTACAAAACTCATCGGTTGCACCCTAAGGATCGAAAACGTTCGGGCAAGGCGGATCCGCAGCACGCCGGCCGGCGGGTTCCCGGGGATGAGAATCCGGAGATTCTTAAACGCGCAAACCGGCAGGTCTTGGGATGACACACGGTTGGCACCACCAAGACCCGCCGGCACTGCCAGCCCGCGTCGGGCCGGCGATCACCGCCACTGCGGACGGTGAAAATCCAAGGCGATACCCCACAAACAAGCGCCTGCACCCTCCCAATTGCCGCCCGAAGCGATCTCCGGACTCCGTGTTCTCCCCTGGCCGATCCGGGCAGGCGCGGAGGCTAAATTTCCAACACCCGCCCGGTCGGCGACCCACTCACACTCCCTGACGTAGCGATTTCATGGAGCACGATCCTTGCCAGTGGCAGATTTGCGAAGCCAGGCATGGGGTTCGTGACGATTCCCCGGCGATCAGGCCATTCGGGGGGGGCCGCCGCCGCCGCCACGGCGGCAGTGGTCGGAGCGCTGGCTTCCTGCCGGCTTAAACACCACCTACTTCTGCGATGCCACAAAACCCGCAAGGCGTCCCGCAAGCCTTCATGCGGATGTTTTTGCGTAGGCGATGAGTCGGTGGGAAACCGGCGCTCCGGCCGCGTAGGCGCAGCATGGCGTTCGGGTCGTTGCGCAGGAGATTGACTTTTGGGGAAAGGTGAGGACGCCCGCCGCTGTCGTGCTACGGTTCTTCCATGCGTCTCCCGATTCTCCTGCTGGCTTTGGCAGCTTTCACCTGCCCCGGGGTCCGGGCCGCCGCGGTCCCTGGACGAGAGACACCCGCGCCGTGGACTGGCGACGAGTGGCGGCAGGGACGCCGTCTCATCGATCTGCATCAACATATCGATGGCACCGAGGAGCACCTCCGGCGGGCGGTCCGCATCCTCGACCGGTCGGGCATCGGCGTGGGCGTTAATCTGAGCGGCGGCACGGTAACGACGAAGCCCGGCGAAACGTCGGAGTTCGTCAAGAATCAGGCTTTGTTTGAGCGTCTGGCTCCCGGGCGGTTTGTGCAGTATTTCAATCTGGACTACACGGCGTGGAATGAAGCGGATTTTGCCCGGCGCGCCGTGGAACAGGTGGAGACGGCCCACCGCCTCGGGGCCGCGGGATTCAAGGAGTATAAGCGGCTGGGACTCTATTTACGCGACGGCGAGGGCGCCCTGATCCGCATTGATGATCCCAAACTGGACGGCGTCTGGCGACGCTGCGGTGAATTGGGAATGCCCGTGAGCATCCATGTGGCGGATCCGCGAGCCTTCTGGCAGCCCTATAATCCGCAGAATGAACGGTGGAAGGAATTGCAGGGACACCGACCCTGGTGGTTTGGGGATGCGAAATTATATCCCCCGCGTGAGGAACTGCTCGCGGCGTTGGAGCGGGTCATCAGTCGCCACACCAACACCACGTTTGTCTGCGTTCACTTGGGGAACAATTCGGAGGACATCGATTGGGTGGACCGTCAGCTGGCAGCGCATCCTAATATGAATGTGGACCTGGCGGCGCGCATTCCGGAACTGGGTCGACAGGATCCGGCAAAGCTCCGCCAATTCTTCATCAGGAATCAGGACCGCATCTTCTTTGCCACGGATTTTCAGGTCTATGACAACCTGATTCTGGGATCCTCGGGCGACGGCGAACATCCGACCGATGAGGATGCCGTGACGTTCTTCCACAAGGAATGGCGTTGGTTGGAGACAACGGATCGCAACTGGCCGCATATGACGCCCATTCAGGGTGACTGGTTAATCAGCGGCATCGGACTCCCCGCCGGGGTGTTGCGCAAGGTCTACTTTGATAACGCCCGCCGGCTCCTGGTCCGTTCCCTGCCGCCGAGCCGTATTGTGGCGCGGGCCATCAATTCGGATTTTCGTCCGAACGGTCGCGGGAAGAATAAGGCGTGGTCGCTGGCGAAACCCTTCCCCCTCGAACAACTAACTCAGAATGGGCAGGTTCGGCCGGAGCTGAGCACCACCTGCCGGGTTCTGTGGTCGGAGCGTTTTCTGTATTTGAGCTATGAATGTCCCTATACGGAGCTGACCGATTTCGGAGCGCCGCAACGGGATGAGCGCATCAAGTCGCCAGCGGCGCTCTGGGACAAGGACGTGGTGGAATTGTTTGTTGCTCCCGATCCCGGCCGGCTGGATCATTATACGGAATATGAATGGGCGCCCAACGGTGACGCCCTGGATCTGCGCATCCGGCGGCCCGATTCCGATTTCGCCTGGAGCAGCGGCATGGAATGGAAGGTCCGCGTCGACAAACCCCACCGGCTATGGCGCTGTGAGGTGAGGATTCCGCTGGCCAGTCTGAGCGATTCCAAGCCCGCGGTGGGGATCCGCTGGCGGGTGAACCTATATCGGATTGACCGCGCCCATAAAGCCTTCCTGGCGTCGAATCCCACCCTCAACGGCAGCTTTCATACGCCGGACCGTTTCGGCTGGCTCGAATTCGAACGCTGAGCGGTGTGCGGCGTCAGCGGCGTCAGTGCGCCGCCTTGCCGGAGACTTCCGCAGCGTGCTGGGAAAACGATTTTCCCCGGCCCGTCGGATTAATCACGGAGTCGATCACGCCGCGTTCAAATTCGTCCCACATCGGGGACATTCCGCGCAGCTTGGTCACGATCTTCGAAAATGTCTCCAGGGTGTAGTCCACATCCTCGACCGTGTTGGCTTCGCCGAGCGTCATGATGATGTTTCCCTGGGCCAGGGCGTGGTCCAGACCGATGGCGCCCAGCACATGGGAAATCTTCAGGGATTTGCTGACACAACTGGAACCGCTGGCGACGGCGATGCCGTTCAGATCACAGAGGAGCAACTGGCCTTCGCCTTCAATGAATTCCGTCGATATATTCAAATTGTTGGCGACGCGGTCGGGCCCGGGCTCCGGTCCGTTCAATTTGATATAGGGAATTTGGGACTTCAGTCCGCTCCAGAGGCGTTGCTGCAATTCAAAGGTGTGCTGCATCCGTGCGGGGAGGCGCCCGACAGCCAGATCGGCGGCCGCGCCGCCGCCCACGATGGCGGGAATATTCTCAGTACCCGCCCGCCGCCCGCCCTCCTGGACGCCACCGTGTAGAATGGAAACCATCCGCGCGCGCTTGTGGCGGTAGAGCACACCGACGCCTTTGGGACCGTAAAAACGGTGGGGCGAAAAGCTGACCAGGGAAGCTCCAAAGGCCTTGACGTCGATGGGCAGCCAGCCCGCACTCGCTTCGCAGTCCACATACAGGGGCACTCCGGCGGCGGCGCAGATCGCACCGATTTCCGGGACGTGCTGAATGGTGCCGATGTCATGATTCACATGATGCACGGCGACCAGGACGGTCTGCGGGGTAATGGCCTGCTTCAGCGCCTCCAGATCCAGCAGTCCCACCGGATTGACGGGAACCCGGGTGCAGGTCCAACCCAGCTTCTCGAGGAATTCCACCGAGTTCATCACACTGGGATGTTCCGTGGCCGAGATGACCAGATGCTTCCCCTTGCGCTCATTGGCGAAGGCGACGCCTTTAATGGCGAGGTTGGAGGACTCGGTGCCATCCGAGGTGAAGAAAATCTCCTCTTCGCTATCGGCGTGGATCAAGGCGGCCATCTGCTGGCGGGCCTTTTTTAAGGCGTCGCGCACGCGCAACCCATGCTGATGCAGCGACGACGCATTACCGAAATACTCGGTGAAATAGGGCTTCATCGCCTCGAATGCTTCGGGGGCGACGGGGGTGGCGGACTGATGATCGAGAAAAACGTGACGCATATCCCTGAATAACTGTTGTGGTCGGAGACAACGATCCGCCGGCTGGGCAAGCTAACCTGGGCTCAGACGGCGGATCGACAGCCAAGGTCGAGGACTGGAGCCCCTGGACTTTTCCATAGCCAACTTCGGCAGAGCAACCGGGAAACTCCCGGTTGGAAAATGGGGAGCCGATTGCCGGCAACGGGGCGACGGGCGATTGTATCAGCGGGTCGCCAACTCGGGATGCTTCTTCACGTAGTCTTCCAAAGCCGCTTTAAGCGCCTCTTCCGCCAGTACGGAGCAATGAATCTTGACCGGCGGCAGACCACCCAGGGCGTCCACCACTTCCTGGTTGGTGAAATTCATGGCCTCGTCAATGGTGCGCCCTTTGATAAGTTCGGTGGCCATGCTGGAACTGGCGATCGCGGAGCCACAGCCGAAGGTCTTGAAGCGCGCGTCGGCGATCCGGCCATCCTGAATCTTCAGGCTGATCTTCATGATGTCGCCGCACGCGGCGGCTCCCACTTCACCCACGCCGTCGGCGTCCTTGATGTCGCCCATGTTGCGCGGGTTCATGAAATGTTCCATGACCGTGGGGTTATACAGAGTATAGGTGTCGCTCATAGTATTGGTATTAAGAAAGTTGAGTATCGGCGGAAAGAGGGGATTGGGCGCGGAGACCGGCAGTTGGTGGAGGCGATTTCGGGGCCCGGTAGACAATGGCGGCGGCGGCGCGGTCGCGGGCGCTGCGGACCAAGCCTCCGGGAATATGCCGGTTGGACAGCGTGGCGACGGTCGTTTGCTGGAAAACTTCCTTCACCCGATCCTGCGCCTCGGCAAACAGGCTGCACAAGGCACAGCCGCCGGCATGTTCGCAGCCAGTGGTCTCGTCCAGACACCGGGTCAGGGCCATCGGACCTTCCACGGCCTCAATGACCGCCAGGGCCGAGATCGAGCCGGGTTCCTGCGCCA